>NZ_JANQCV010000001.1:0-158164 GCF_024723515.1 Campylobacter sp. W0066.2
GATGAGATTAAAATGAAAAGTTTTGATATAATAAAGTTATTATAAGGATGTATAATGTTAGATAATAAGTATGATGATAATATTTTTTTTGATAAATATGCCTTAATGCTAAGATCTAAAGTAGGATTGGATGGTGCTGGTGAATGGGAAGATTTTAAAACATGTTTACCAAGTTTAAAAGATAAAGTTATATTAGACTTAGGTTGTGGATATGGATGGCATAGTATTTATGCTTTAGAAAATGGGTCTAAAAAAGTTTTTGCTATTGATTTATCTTTAAAAATGTTAGATAAAGCTAAGACTAAAACAAGTAAATATAAAAATAAAATATCCTTTTATAGAGGTTCTTGTGAAGAAATAGATAAAATCACTGACTTACAAAATATGAAATTTGATATAGTTATTAGTTCTTTAGTTTTTCATTATATAAAGGATTATGAAAAATTAATTTTTAATATTTCAAATCTTCTTAATAAAAATGGTAGTTTGGTTTTTAGTGTTGAGCATCCTGTTTTTACCGCAAATATTTCCCAAGATTTTATATATGATAACAATGGGGATATTCAATATTTTCCTATTAAAAATTATTTTTATGAAAATAAAAATAAATATAATTTTTTAGGTGAGGGTGTGATTAAATATCACCGTACCTTAACAAGTTATATTTCTCCCTTATTGCAAAATAATTTTAAAATAACCAATATTATTGAGCCAAAGCCTTCTAATAAAATTATCAATCTTTTTCCTGAATTCAAAAATGAATTTAAAAAAGAATGGCATAGGCCAATGATGTTGATAATATCTTGCATGAAAGAGTAGCTTGAACTTAGTTGTAGATAAATTAAGATTTTTTTTAAAAAATAATAATGTATTTTTAAGTGGTGGTGCAGGTGTTGGCAAGTCTTTTTTAACTATGGAGCTTATAAGATCTTATAGAGTTCAAGGAAAAATTGTCGTTGTATTGGGTTCTACTGCACTTAGTGCTTTTAATATAGGTGGGGTTACTTTACATAGTTTTTTTGCTTTTAAAAGATGTCAAAATTATGATGAGTTGTATTATGAAGATAGAAAGCAAAAAGATAAACTAGAAAAATTAAAGAGAATTTTAAAACAATGTGATTTATTGGTTATTGATGAAATCTCTATGGTAAGTGCTTCATTGATGGAAATGATTTATTATAGATTATCAAGAAGTGGTTTTAATGGTAAAATTTTATTAGTTGGAGATTTTTTTCAACTTCCACCTGTGATTAATTATAGAGAAAATCAAATTCAAAGCACTTTATTTCAAAATACTTTATATGCTTTTTCTTCGCAAGCTTGGAATGATCTTAAATTTATTAATCTAAAACTTAGCGTTACAAAAAGAACTTTAGATAAGCAATTTTATGAATATCTGTTTTTTCTTAGAATGGGTGAAGTAAATAAAGAAATGCTAAGTTTTTTTAAAAAAATGTTAATTAGTTCAAAAAATTTACTTGAATATATGGATGAGTATACTTTATTGTGTGCTACAAATAAAAAAACTAATTATATTAATACTGAAAAATTAAATCTTTTACAAGGCAAAGAAAGTATATTTAAGGCAAAAACTGAAAAACTAGATTATACTTTAGATGATAAAACTTATGAGCAGTGGATCAACGGACTTAATTCTTTGAGCGAGTTAAAATTAAAAATAGGTGCTAAGATTATTTTTTGTATGAATAATAAAGAAGAAAATTATTATAATGGGGAGCAAGGTGTTGTTTTAGATTTTATAAAAGATAAAGAGCAAGAATATATTCTGATAGAAAAAAATAATGGTGAAATATTGAAATTAAAACCATATGAATATACCTTAGAAGAGTATGAGTTAGACAAAGATGAAAAACTAGAAGTTAAGATAAAAGCTAAATTTGTTCAATTTCCTATAAAATTAGCTTATGCTATAACAATCCATAAATCTCAAGGTATGAGTATAGATAAATTAATATGTGATATTGATGGAATTTTTGAAAAAGGACAATTATATGTATGTTTATCAAGAGCTATTAATCCAAGTAATTTAAAAATAATATATAATTATAAAATGCCTTTTGAAGATTATTTTTTAAAAATTTTAAAATTTGATAAAGAGGTAAAGCGATTTTATCTACAAGAAAAGTTTGTAAATTTAGAATAAGATGGGGAATGATTATGAGATGGGTGGTAATTTTATTTTTTTCTTTTTGTAGTATTTATGCTAATTCTTTAAGCATAGAAGATTTTAGAACAGATTTGTATTCAAAGGTTGGAAATAATACTTTAAAAAAGATTGAAATGACTTTGGATTTTGAGGGAGAAAATTTAGATCAAAAAAAAATCATAGATGCTTTAAATACTATTGTATCTAGTTATTTTTATGAAGATTTATTCACAGAAGTGGGTAAAAACAACTTCAAAGAAACTTTGCTTAAATTTAGCAATAAAAAATACAAAACTCAAATAAAAAATATTTATATTCTAAAAATTAATTCAGTAGCTCAATTTGATATAGAAGAACTGAAGCGTTTTGTAAAAGATTTGGAAAAAAAGGATGAAGATTTAAAAGAAACTGCTAAACAAGAAGAAATTCAAAATATTCTTAAAATTACTAAAACTTCAGATCAAAATAATACCCAACCAAAAGATATGAATGCTACTCAAACAAGCGGTGTTAAAGATGGTAATATAAGTTTCAATCAAGATGTTAATACAAGTAAAGAAGCCATGGATATGATTTTAAAAACTATGGAAAATACTCAAATGCAAATGTTAGCACCAAGCAAAGAACAAGACTTGTTTAAAGAGATACCATTTTGATTATTGGATTATATCAAAATGGCTTGGGATTTTTGGTATAAAAATATTTTCGTTAATATTTTGATCAAATTTTTGATTGTAAAAATAAATACTGACTAAATTTCCTAATTCATCTTTATAAGAAATACTACTAAGGCTATTATTTTCTAGTTTGATATTATATGCGATATTTTCATATTTTGCTTCATATCTTTCATGAGATATTAATTTTGCATTTTTAAAAATTGCTTGAAGATTTGGTAAATTTTGTAATTGGGTATAAATAGCTTGTTCTAATTCAGGTTCTATGATAATAACTTCTTTGTTATTGATATAAATTTGCTTTTTATTTGGTTTAATGTAATTCCAAAAGGCTTTATTTTGAGTAATGATAAAATTTCCTTTATAATTTAGCGAAGAATTATTACTTTGCACTTTTTGCTCAAAATCACTGCTAAAATTTTTAAAATTTATATCAAAAGCAAAAATATTACAAGCAAATATCATTAAAAATATAAAATATTTCATAATTATCCTTTAAAATTTAACAAATTATATAAAATTTATGCAAATAAAATTTTTATATAGTTCTAATTAAAATCAAGGTATAATCTAGCATATATTTTTGTAATTAAAGGTAAAAAAATGTTTTCTAGTGTATTTAAAGCAATATTTGGCACAAAAAACGATCGAGAAGTAAAAAAATATTTAAAGAGAGTTGCACAAATTAATGCTTTAGAGTCAAAATACCAAAATTTAAGTGATGATGAATTAAAACAAGTATTTATAGAATTTAAAACACAAATTCAAAAAGAAGAACAAACTTTAGACCAAATACTGAATGATATTTTTGCAATAGTTAGAGAAGTAGGAAAAAGAACTCTTAATATGCGTCATTTTGATGTGCAATTAATCGGTGGTATGGTTTTGCATGAGGGAAAAATCGCTGAAATGAAAACTGGGGAAGGTAAAACCTTGGTTGCAACTTTACCTGTTGTATTAAATGCTATGAGTGGCAAGGGTGTACATGTAGTTACTGTAAATGATTATTTGGCTAAAAGAGATGCAGAGCAAATGAGTGCTATTTATAATTTTTTAGGTTTTAGCGTAGGTGTGATACTTTCAGAACAAAATAGCGATGAGGCACATAAAAAAGCTTATGAGTGTGATATAACTTATGGTACAAATAATGAATTTGGCTTTGACTATTTGCGCGATAATATGAAATTTTCAAAGCTTGAAAAAGTACAAAGAGAGCATAATTTTGTTATAGTTGATGAAGTAGATAGTATTTTAATAGATGAAGCAAGAACTCCACTTATTATAAGTGGGCCTACAAATAGAACTTTAGATGGTTATATTAAAGCAAATGAAGTAGCAAAACAAATGCAAAAAGGCCAAGCAGCTGCTACTCCTCAAGAATTACCAAGTGGTGATTTTGTTGTCGATGAGAAAAATAGAACTATCATGATTACAGAGGCTGGAATTTCTAAAGCAGAAAAATTATTTGGAGTGGAAAATTTATACAGCTTAGATAATGCAATATTGGCCCATCAGCTTGATCAGGCTTTAAAAGCGCATAATTTATTTGAAAAAGATGTGCATTATGTATTAAGAGATAAAGAAGTTGTAATTGTTGATGAATTTACAGGAAGGTTAAGCGAGGGAAGACGCTTTAGTGATGGCTTACACCAAGCGTTAGAGGCTAAAGAAGGAGTAAAAATTCAAGAAGAGAGTCAAACTTTAGCAGATATTACTTTCCAAAATTATTTTAGAATGTATAAAAAATTAGCAGGTATGACAGGTACTGCACAAACTGAGGCAACAGAATTTTCTCAAATTTATAATTTAGACGTAGTGTCTATACCTACAAATATACCGGTTGCAAGAATAGATAAAGATGATTTGATTTATAAAACACAAGAAGAAAAATTTAAAGCAGTTATTGAAGAGATAAAAAAAGCAAATGCAAAAGGTCAACCGGTTTTAGTAGGGACTGCAAGTATTGAAAGAAGTGAAGTATTTCATAATATGCTTGTAAAAGAACGCATTCCTCATCATGTGCTTAATGCTAAAAATCACGAGCAAGAAGCTTTAATTATCCAAGATGCGGGTAAAAAAGGTGCAGTAACTATAGCTACCAATATGGCAGGTCGCGGGGTTGATATAAAAATAGATGATGAAATAAGAGCTTTAGGAGGGCTTTATATCATAGGAACTGAACGCCATGAAAGTAGAAGAATAGATAATCAACTTCGTGGGCGTGCAGGACGTCAAGGTGATCCTGGTGTAAGTAGGTTTTATTTAAGTTTAGAGGATAATCTTTTGAGAATTTTTGGTGGCGATCGCATTAAAAATATTATGGAAAGATTGGGCATAGAAGAGGGTGAGCATATAGAAAGTCGTATTGTTACAAGAGCTGTTGAAAATGCGCAAAAAAAAGTTGAAAGCTTACATTTTGAAAGTAGAAAACATTTGCTTGAGTACGATGATGTGGCTAATGAGCAAAGAAAGACTATTTATAATTATAGAAATGAATTATTAGATGAAGAATTTGACTTGCAAGATAAAATTTTAAAAAATATTGCTGAATATAGCAATCACTTGGTAAGTCAAATTTATCTAAATGCAGAGCTTGAAGATGATGTTAAGCATTTTGAAAGTTTAAAACAAAAAGTAAATTATGAATGCAATCTTGAGCTTAGCGAAGCTGATTTTAAAGATTTGGGTGTAATTGAAGTAGAAAATAAATTAAGTGAAATTTTAGAAAAAGCTTATAAAGACAAAATGAGCATTATTGAAGATAAAGAAGCTAGAAGAATTGAAAGAATTTTATACCTTCAAATTTTAGATAATCTATGGAGGGAGCATTTATACCAAATGGATATTTTAAAAACTGGTATAGGTTTAAGAAGTTATAATCAAAAAGATCCTTTAGTAGAATATAAAAAAGAAAGCTATAATCTTTTCATGGAGCTTGTTGAGCGTGTTAAATTTGATAGTTTAAAATTGTTATTTAATGTAGTTTTTACTCAAAAAGAAGCACAAAATTTTGAAGAAAAAAGCCATGAGCAAAATGAGCAGTTCTTAGCTAGTACTACAGAAAGTGGTGTTGATGAAAATGGTGAAGCGCAAATTACTAAAGTACCTAGAAATTCACCTTGTCCTTGCGGTAGCGGTAAAAAATATAAAGAATGCCATGGTAAAAGTGGTCCCAAAAGAGGTATTTTAGCTTAAGGTTCGAAATGAATTTGGTTATAGTCGAAGATGATATAAATATGAGAAAATCACTCGAAATTGCTTTGAGTGAATATGAGGAATTTACTATAAAATCTTATAAATCAGCAACTGAAGCTTTAAAAAAACTAAATGATGATGTTGATTTGATTATTACAGATATTAATATGCCAGGTATGGATGGTATTGAATTTGTGCAAGCTTGTGAGAATAAATATGATTTTATTATTATTACAGGTAATGCAACACTAAATCGCGCTATAGAAGCAGTAAGACTTGGTGTAAAAGATTTTCTGGTAAAACCATTTGATATTAATACTTTAGTTACCGCAATAAAACGTGCAAAAATAATTCAAGAAAAGACTTCTAAAAAAACAAATAAAAAGACTATCAAAAAAGAAGAAAATCAAGATTTTTATGGTACCTCTAAGGCTTTGGAAAATTGTTTGAAATTAGCTACTAAAGCTGCTAAGACAGATGCAAGCGTGCTTTTTTTTGGAGAAAGTGGGGTAGGTAAAGAAGTTTTTGCAAATTTTGTACATAAAAATTCAAAAAGAGCACAAAAACCTTTTGTGGCTATTAATATGGCAGCAATTCCATCAAATTTAATAGAAAGTGAGCTTTTTGGTTTTGAAAAAGGTGCATTTACTGATGCTAATACTACTAAAATAGGGTTGTTTGAACTTGCTAATGAAGGCACTTTATTTTTAGATGAAATAGGTGAAATGCCTTATGAAATTCAAGCAAAATTATTAAGAGCCTTGCAAGAAAAAGAAATTACAAGATTAGGAAGTACCAAAAGTATAAAGATTGATGTAAGAATTATTAGTGCAACTAATGCTCATATAGAAAAAAAGATTGCAGATAATGAGTTTAGACAAGATTTATATTATAGACTTAATACTATTCCTATTAATATACCACCACTAAGAGAGCGTCAAGAAGAAATTTTACAAATTGCGCAAAAGGTATTACTTGATACATGTAAAGAATATGATTTCAATGAAAAAACTTTAAGTCAAGAAGCACAAGATGCTTTACTAGCTTATGATTTTCCAGGCAATATTAGAGAATTGATTTCTATTATACAAAGAGCTTGTATTTTAAGTGAAAATGACGAGATTAGCGCTCAAGATTTATTCTTAGAAAGTAGAAAAAGTAAAGATATTAAAAATCTTGAAAAAGAATTGATTTTAGAAGCTTTAAAAAATTCACAAGATATTGTAG
Organism: Campylobacter sp. W0066.2; assembly: GCF_024723515.1. Lineage (NCBI taxonomy): Bacteria > Pseudomonadati > Campylobacterota > Epsilonproteobacteria > Campylobacterales > Campylobacteraceae > Campylobacter > Campylobacter sp. W0066.2. The sequence goes on from NZ_JANQCV010000001.1 coordinate 7,267, forward strand.
AAGCAGCTAAGCTTATAGGGATGAGTGAGAAAATTTTTAGCGAAAAAATGAAAAAATATAATATTACTTAAAAAGGACGGACAATGAAAAAAATAGCTATTGTAGGTGCAACAGGAGCAGTTGGTGAAGAACTTTTAAATGTCTTAGACGAGCTTGATTTTCCAGTTGAAAGTATTTTGCCATTAGCAAGTGCAAAAAGCGCAGGTAGTGAAGTAGATTTTAGAGGAAAAAGTTATAAAGTAAAAGAATTAACTCCAAGTGTTTTTAAAGAAAATCCTGTGGATATTGCTTTTTTTAGCGCTGGAGGAAATATAAGTGCTGAGTATGCAAAATACGCAGTAGAATGTGGTGCTGTGGTGATTGATAATACGAGCCATTTTAGAATGGATGAGAATGTTCCTTTGGTGGTTCCTGAATGTAATGGTGAAGATATTAAAGATTGGGAAAAAACAGGGATTATTGCTAATCCAAATTGTTCTACTATACAAATGGTACATGTTTTAAAACCACTTGATGATGTATTTAATCTAAAAAGAGTAGATGTAAGTACTTATCAAGCAGCAAGTGGTGCGGGTAAAGAAGGTATAGAAGAATTGGTTCAAGGAATGCAAAGTTTTTTTGCTTTTAAATTAGATGAATTTGAAGCAAAAACTTTTCCATATACCTTAGCTTTAAATTTAATTCCTCAAATTGATGTTTTTAGTGAAAATGGCTACACTAAAGAAGAATTAAAAATGGTGAATGAAACGCAAAAAATATTGCATAAAAAACTTGAAATTTCAGCAACTTGCGTAAGAGTCCCTGTGCTTAGAAGTCATAGTGAAGCTATTACTATGCATTTTGAAAAAGATGTTGATGTTGCTAAAGTTAGAGAGATACTTTCTAAAGCACCAAGTGTTGTTGTGATTGATGATGTAGAAAATAAAAAATATCCTATGCCGCTTTTTACGAGTGATACTAACGAAACTTATGTAGGAAGAATTAGACGTGATATTAATCACAAAAACATTTTACACTTATGGTGTGTGGCTGATCAAATTCGTGTAGGAGCTGCTACAAATGCAGTGCGTATCGCACAAAAATGGCTAGAATTGGTTTAAAAAGGAGAAAAATGCTAGAAAGATTTTTTGAAAATTTATTAGTTAAGAGTCGTTTGGTTACTATTTTACCTGTAATTTTTGGCTTAATAGGAGCCTTTGTTTTATTTTTTATCGCAAGTTATGATGTGATTAAAGTTTTAAAATATGTATTTGAATACTTTATGTTGTCTAATTCTACGGTAGATTTGCATGAAGACATTGTTGGTTTGATTATAGGGGCTGTAGATTTATATTTAATGGCTTTGGTTTTATTTATTTTCTCTTTTGGAATTTATGAACTTTTTATTAGTGAAATAGAAGAATTTAAACAAACTAAGCAATCAAAAGTTTTGGAAGTGCATAGTTTGGATCAGCTAAAAGATAAGCTTGCAAAAGTTATTATTATGGTCTTAGTTGTAAATTTTTTCCAAAGAATTTTACAAATGCAACTAAATACGGTTTTAGATATGACTTATTTAGCAGGTTCTATTTTGGCTCTTTGTATAGGACTTTATTTTTTACACAAAAGTGATCACTAAAATAAGGAATAAAAATGATTTTTATTGATGCGTGTTTTAAAAAATCAACCCCTTATACTCCAGTTTGGATGATGCGTCAAGCAGGAAGATATCTGCCTGAGTACATGGAAGTTAGAGCAAGTGTTGGGGATTTTTTATCACTTTGTAAGGACTATAAAAAAGCAAGTGAAGTTACTTTGCAACCTGTGGATATTTTAGGTGTTGATGCAGCTATTATTTTTTCAGATATTTTAGTGGTACCTTTAGAAATGGGTATGGATTTAAAATTTGAAAAAGGCGAAGGACCAGTATTTTCAAATCCCATTAAAACTAAGGAAGATTTGGAAAGATTAGATGTTGAAAAAAGTGTTAAAAAACTTTCTTATGTTTATGATGCACTAGCACTTACTAGAGAAAAACTTGCACAAGATAAAGCTTTGATTGGTTTTTGTGGAAGTCCTTGGACTATTGCTACTTATATGATAGAGGGTGGTGGTAGTAAAAATTATGCAAAATGTAAAAAATTAGTTTATCAAAATCCTGAATTTTTACATCAAATTTTATCTAAACTTACTTTATCTTTAAAGCATTATATTCAAGAACAAATTAAAGCAGGAGCTAATGCTATACAGATATTTGATAGTTGGGCAAGTGCTTTAGAAGAAGAGATGTTTTTTGAATTTTCTTTTAAATATATGCTCGAAATTGCTGATTTTATCAAAGAAAGATATCCACATATTCCCGTGATTTTATTTCCTAAAGGTGTTAGTGGATTTTTGGATGGTATAAATGGAAATTTTGATGTTTTTGGTGTAGATTGGAGTACGCCTTTAGAATTGGCAAAAGAAAAACTAGGCGCTAAGTATACTTTACAGGGTAATATGGAGCCTTGTAGATTGTATGATAAAAAGGCGATTGAAGTAGGAGTGGATAAAATTTTAAATATTATGCAAGGTGGTGCACATATTTTTAACCTTGGACATGGTATTTTGCCTGATATTCCTGTTGAAAATGCTAAATATTTTATCAAGCTAGTTCAAGAGAAATCTAAAAAGTGAATAAAATTACCTTTGGTCCCATAAGCTCAAGAAGATTTGGACTTTCTTTAGGGGTTGATTTAAGTCCAAATCAAAAGCAATGTAATTTCGATTGTGTATATTGTGAGTTACAAGCTGCAAAACCCGTGGAAAAATCTTTAGTATATCCAAAAATTCAAGATATCTTAGAACAAGTAAAGCAAGCTTTAGCTAGTGATGTGAAATTCGATTTTCTTACATTAACTGCAAATGGTGAACCTAGTCTGTATCCTTATTTAAAAGAATTAGTTTGTGAGTTAAATAAAATAAAACAAGATAAAAAACTTTTGATTTTAAGCAATGGCAGTGGTGCGTTAAATCCAAATGCATTCAATGCTTTATTAGATATTGATGTGGTTAAATTTAGTCTTGATAGTGCTAAAGAAAAAACATTTTATAGAATAGATAAAGCTCTAAAACAAATTAAACTTGAAGTAATGATTGATAAAATGATTGCTTTTAGGGAAAAATTTCTAGGTGAGCTTGTTATAGAAGTTTTAGTTGTACAAGGCTTAAATGACAATAAAGAAGAAATGCTAGCTTTAAATGAAGTATTTGATAAAATAAAGCCATCAAGAGTGGATTTTAGCACTATTGATAGACCTCCAGCTTATCCTGTTAAAGGTATATCTTTGGAAAAACTAGAAGAATTAAGTATGTATATTACTAGTATTCCTGTTGTGCTTGCTAAACATTGCTATAAAGGTGAAAAGATTGATTTTAATGCTCAAGAGCTTTTGAAGATGTTACAGCTTAGAGCGCAAAGTGAATTTGATATAGAAAATAAATTTAGTCAATATAGCAAAGAAGTATTGGAAAAATTAATTAAAGAGCAAAAAGTCGTTGTAAAAAATTTAGCAGGAGTAAATTTTTATAAAAAAATATAATTTTTTGTAAAAAACTCTTGACAAAAGTTGTTTTTTCTTATATAATACCATTTCTTATTTATTGATGTTCCGGATTAGCTCAGCGGTAGAGTAGTCGGCTGTTAACCGATTGGTCGTAGGTTCGAATCCTACATCCGGAGCCACTTCTTTTTAAATTATAATCCTATTTTTATAAGTGTTAAGTAAATTATATGATTTTATATAACTAGTATTTTCGTTACGAAAATACTAGTTTTTGATATCAAAAGTAAAGAATTTGCTTTCGAAGCTATTGCCTACTTTTTCATACTGAAACATAGCAGGTTCTAGGTTTTGCACTTCATGGTATAAAAGTCCTAAAGCAAGCCTTGCTTCTAAGGTTTCTTCGTTTTCTAATCTTGCAAGTTCAAGCAAAGCAATGGCTGAGTTTGGATTATTTGAACCTATTGCTGCAACTGCAGCTAAAAATAAAGTTTGAGCATCTTTAATTTTGTAATCATCTATTAAAATATTATAAAGTGTATATGCTTCTTGGTATTCTTTTGCAAATATATCTACATAAGCTAGAGCAAAGATTAATCCAATGGAATTTTTATTACTCATAGCTAGTCTTTTTTTAATATCATTTCTAACATGATTAAGCAAGCCTGTTATTTGCATAAGCGTTACATAGCTATCTTTAACTATACCAGCTCCTCCAAATAAAGAATTATAATCAAGTTTGGTGTTTAAAAAATACATTTGAGCTTGTTTGGCATATTCTTTGATATTTAAGTTCATATTTTTGGAGTTAAAATATAAAATATTGCTAATAATATCCTCACTTAATAAATCTTTTAATTCTTTTATTTTTTGGTTTCTTAGGGTTTCAAGATTATTGCCATTTGCAGCTATAATAGCAAATATTAACTCCAAAGGCGTGTTATTGGTATTTGAAAGATTATCTAGGTAAGGAATAGTAGCAGTAAAGTCATTTTTAGCTAAATATAGTAAATATTTGTATATATTGTTGTTTTGATCAATGGTATTATCTGCTTGGAGATTTTCTAAAAGTTCATTAGCAAGTTTTGTATAATCTTTCTTTGCTAGATCCATACAATATATGCCAAAAATTCCTGCAATATAATTTTTAGGATTTAAATGATATGCGGTTGAAAAGTGCTTGTAAGCATTGTTATAATCTTGTAATTGTGCGTAAGTTAGAGCAAGATTATAATGAATTACATCATGAGCATGATAAATTTCACTTAAGTTTTTAAATTCTTGATTAGCTTCTCTTAGATGAAAATTAAAAGCTAAGTTAATAGCATGAGATAATTCTATATTAACCCCTGATAAAGCCTTACTTTTAACAAGTAATTCATTTTCGTACTCATATCCTTGTATAAAATTTCCTAAATCAGCCTTTGTAATAAGCTCCATGCTTTGTTTAACATCAAAAACACGATATGGTGAAAAGTAAAACAGTAAATCATATATTTGTTGTTTTCCAGTAATTAATCTCTTGGCAAAATTTTGTTGTGCGATATCAATATTTGAAAAATTTCTTTTTAATCTTGTTTTGATATTATAGTATTTTGAACCTATATCTTTATCTTTGATGTAAAGAGCTTTTAAAATTTGCGCACCACTTTCAAATTGACCGGTTTTTAATTCAACTAAGGCTAAAGCAACCTTACTTCTAGCTTCATGTTCTCCTATCTTTGAGGCTTTTTCAAGATATTCTTTAGCTTTTTGATAGTCTCCTGATTTTGCATATAATAAGCCTAAGGGCAAACTTGCTTCATAATCTTCTTGTTTTTGTAAAAAATCAATGGCGTTTTTTTCTGATTTTAATAAAGCATAAACTTTTGCTCCAAGATAATAAGATTCACCTTGATAACCATTGATGTTGTTTGAGCGCATAAACATTTGCAAAGCTTCAGGGTAAAATCCTTGATAGTAATTAATTAAACCTAGATAATAATCATACAAAGATGATTTGGAATCTTGTGGTAAATGCACTCTTGCTAAGTCAAGATAATAATTAAATTTTTCTTTATTACCAAGATTAAAATAACACACAGCAGTGTTTATGGCAGCAGCTACTTTGTGCTCTTCTAATTCTAAAGATTGCTTGAAATTTTCAATTGCGCTAGCATAATCTTTTTGTTTCATTTGGGCTACGCCAAGATTATAACTAGATAAGGATTGATTAAAAATGTTAATGTTATTGTAAAGTTCTAAAGCGCTTTCTACATCACCTTTTTCATATAATAAATTTGCTTTTTGTACTACAAGATCTAATGCTGATTGTTTTACTTTAGTGATGCTTGAGCTAGTATTATTATCTAAGACTTGAGTATTTAAAATAGCTTGCTTATCTTCTTTGAAAACTATGAGTAAAATTAAAACTACAAGCAATATTAAGGCAAGACCTCCAAGAGCAGAAACTAAAATAATAAACTTTTTATCAAAAAGCTTTTTTTTCTCTTCAGGTTGTGGTGTTTGAGGTTTTTCTTCTACTCTTTGAAAGGTGCTTTCTTCCTCCTCTAATTCAGGAGGCATCATACCAGGAGGGATAGCTTGTTCTTCTATTCCTGGATTTTTATCCATCTCAGAGAAAGCTTTTTCTTGGTTGTCTTGTTCTTTAAGTGTTACTTCTTCGGCCATGTTTTCTCTTAAAAGTATTTTTTTAATACATCAGGAATTCTTATATTTCCATCTTTTTCTTGATAATTTTCCATAATAGCTACCAAGGTTCTTCCAACAGCTAGCGAAGAACCATTAAGTGTATGTACTAATTCGTTTTTGCCTTTATCATTTTTAAAGCGAATTTTTGCGCGTCTTGCTTGAAAATCTTTACAATTAGATACAGAGCTAATTTCACGGTATTTATTTTGTGATGGAAGCCAAACTTCTAAATCCACTGTTTTTGCAGCTGAAAAACCTAAATCTCCTGTACAAAGCATCAAATGTCTGTGTGCTAGACCTAAAGAGCTTAGTAAATCACTAGCGCAATTTAGCATTTCTTCAAACATTAGCTCGCTTTGATCAGGCTTGCATATACTAACAAGCTCTACTTTTTCAAATTGATGTTGTCTTATAATGCCTCTTGTATCTCTACCTGCACTTCCTGCTTCTTGTCTAAAACAAGCACTATAGCAAGTCATTTTTAAAGGTAATTCTTCTTGAGTTAAAATTTCATTAGAATAAAGATTAGTTACAGGAATTTCAGAAGTTGAGATGAGGTATAAATCATCATTTTCTACCTTATACATATCATCTTTAAATTTAGGAAGTTGTCCTGTACCATACATGGTTGTGCTATTTACTAAAAATGGTACATTGACTAGCTCAAAACCTCTACTTCTATTAAAATCTATCATATAATTTACTAAAGCTCTACTTAGTAAAGCCCCTTCGTTTTTAAGCACGCAAAAGCGACTTTGCGAGATTTTAACTCCTCTTGTAAAATCAAGCCAATTTAATTTTTCTCCTAAATCATGATGTTCTTTGATTTCAAAATCAAAACTAGGTGGAGTTAGAACTTTTTTTAATTCTACATTCTCATTTTCATCCTCTCCAAAAGGCACACAATCATCAGGGGTATTTGGTATTGCTAGAGCAATTTGTTCTAGTTTTTCTTCTAATTCATTAACGATTTTTGATTGAGTATTAATTTTTTCTTTATTTTGACTTAGTTGTGCTTTTAAACTTTCTTTATCTTGTGCTGTTGCAAGTTCTTTGCTAAATTTGTTTTGAAAAGCTTGAAATTCTTCTAAAAGTGCTTTTTCTTTTTTTAAATTTATAAATAAATCGCTCAGTTCTTTAAGTAAATTTTCATCCACTTTTTTAGTTTTTAGTTTTTGTGCAATTTCATCAAAATTATTTTGCAAAAGTTTTAAATCTAACATTCTAACTCCTTTTATAGTCCTATTTTAGCATAAATTTTTTCCATTGTTTCTTGGGCTTGTTTTTTTGCTTTGTTTGCTCCAAATTCTAAAATCTCATCGATTTTAGAAGGATTGGCTAATAATTTTTCATATTCTTCCTTAGCTAAGGCAAAATACTCACTAACGATTTCATTTAAATACATTTTAAAATGCCCATAGCCTTCGCCACCTTTTTCATAACGGCTTTTTAAAGCTTCTTGTTCTGTATTGCTTAGAAACAATTTTGCGATTTTAAATACATTGCAATTTTGCCAATCTTTTGGATCTTCTAAAGCTGTACTATCTGTGACAATGGAAGAAATTTGTTTTTTAATAGCTTTTGGTGTATTGAAAATATCAATTGTATTTTGATAGGACTTACTCATTTTAGCTCCATCAGTGCCAGGTACTACAGCAACTTCATCATTAACTTTAGCTTGAGGTAAGGTAAAAATTTCACCCCATTCATTATTTACTTTTAAGGCTATATCTCTTGCTATTTCAACGTGTTGAATTTGATCTTTACCTACAGGAACTACTTGAGCATTAAAAAGTAAAATATCTGCAGCCATCAAAACAGGGTAAGAAAAAAGTCCATGATTAGCATTTAAACCTTTGGCAATTTTATCTTTATAGCTATGTGCTCTTTCTAAAAGCCCCACTGGAGTAAATTGAGAAAGAATCCAATAAAGCTCCATTACTTCTTTTACATCACTTTGTAGCCAAAATACGCTTTTTTGCGGATCAATTCCTAAACTTAAAAAAGCTGCCGCAGCTTTGAGTGAATTTTGTTTAAGTTTTTCTCCATCAAAACTTGAAGTCATAGCATGATAATTTGCTATAAACATATACATTTGATTTTCTTCTTGCATATTTAGCATTTGTCTTATAGAGCCAAAATAATTTCCTATATGTAAATCCCCGCTCGGCTGTAATCCTGTAATAACTCTCATTTTACCTCTTTTTTAATTTCTTTAATAATCTCATTAACGCTTTTATTTTCAATATCTATAATAATATTTGCTTTTTTTTCATATTTTTTAATTCTTTGATCAAAAAGAATTTTGGCATTATTTGTATTTGCAAATAAAGGTCTAGTGGTTAATTCTTCTTTGCTTAGTCTTTGTAAAAGATAATCAAAACTTGCTTTTAAATAAACAATAATACCAATATTTTTTAATTTTTTTTGTTCTATAAAACCACCGCCACTTGCAATGGAGCAATTTTGTAAACAATGTAAAAATAAAGCTATTTTTTGCTCTTCTTTACGGAATTTTTTCTCTCCATATGTTTTAAAAATTTCACCAATTTCAAGATTGTATTTTTCTTTGATCAAACTATCTGTATCTAAAAAGATTTTATCATATTTTTTAGCATAAGCTCTTGCTATGGTTGTTTTACCACAGCCCATAAAGCCTACAAAAAGGAGATTATCCTTCTTGCTCATCTTTGCTACCTTTTTTTCTTGAAGCTAAAATCAAAGGAACACCTTCAAAATTAAATTGTTTTCTAATTTGATTTTGCAAATAGCGCTTATAGCTAAAATGTAAAGCTTTTGGTCTATTCATAATTAGAGCTATTTTTGGAGGTGCTAAGTCATATTGAACTGCATAATAAATTTTTACTAATTTACCATAATCATGTGGTAGTGGGTGGGCTCTAGTGGCTTCTTCTACCAAGGCATTTAATTTTGCGGTTGGAATTTTTTGGGTGAAATTGGTAAAAACTTCCAAAATTTTATCTAAAAGTACATGCACTCTTTTTCCACTTAAAGCTGATACGCTTACAACGGGTGCATAAGCTAGAAATTTAAAACGATCTAGTTTTAATTCTTTTAAAGTTTTATCAAAATCAAGTTCGCTTTTATCCCATTTATTAAGCACGATAATCACACCTAAACAATGCTTAGCAGCAAGTCCTGCAATACGTTCATCAAGCTCGTTAAAGCCTTCGGCTGCATCAAGTACCAAAAGTGCAATTTGAGCATTAGCTAGGGCATATTCAGTTCTATTTAGCGCATAACGCTCTAAGCCTTGTATTTTCCCACGTTTTCTAATACCCGCAGTATCTACAAATTCGATGATTTTATCTTTATGCATAATGCTTTCATTGACAGGATCAATCGTAGTACCTGCTATATCGCTTACCACGCTACGTTCTTCTTTAACTAAGGCATTTAAAAGACTTGATTTTCCTACATTAACCCTGCCGATAATTCCTACTTTAATATGATTTTCATTGATGGTTTTTAGTTTAAAATCTCCGCTATTTTCATTAAAATTTTCTAAATAACTTTCAAAGTCTTCTTCTTCATCTGCATTTAAATAACTTTCATTTAAAAACTTACCAGCCCACATGCAAAGCTCATCAATGCCTATATTATGTGTAACCGAGATGTTAAAAACTTCTTTTACTCCAAAATTAGAAAATTCCCAAGATCTTTCCTCATCTTTTTTGTTATCGACTTTATTGATTACTAAAGCTATGGGTTTGTTGAGTTTTTTCATTTCATAAAAAAATGCTTTATCTTCATCATCAGGTAAAAATTTACCATCCACCATATAAAAGATAATATCACTATTTTTAGCAGCTTTAAGCGAATTTGCTTTGACATTTTTAAAAAGCTCATTGCTCTCATCAAGTCCGCCACTATCTATTAATAGGGCTTTTTTGCCATCAATTTCTACCTCTATTTTGTTAGTATCTCTTGTAGTTCCGCTTATGTCGCTAGTTATGGCAATGCGTTTTCTTGCAAGTCTATTAAAAAGACTTGATTTACCAACATTTGGTTTTCCTATTAAAATAATACTTTGCATTAATACTCATTTTTTAAATTTTTATTTGTGATTATATAAAAATTGCCTTAAAATTAAGCAAAAAAGACTAAAATAACGGGAATTTTTATATGGAATTTATATGTTAAGAATAGTTAAAAAGAATTTAGGTATATATTTTATGATTATTGCTTCCATAGAATTTGCACTTGTAGGTGCTTGTGCAAAAATTCTTAGTGAAGAATTATCATCGATCGAAATTATGTTTTTTAGAAATATCATAGGCACAGCTTTTATGCTTTATGTGCTTTCAAAATTAAATTTTCATAAAAGTGGTGGACATCTTGGACTGCTTATTTTTAGAGGTATTATAGGAACGATCGCTTTATATCTTTTCTTTTATAATGTTTCTAATATTTCATTAGGTGGTGCTTTTGCTTTTCAAAAAACAGCACCTATTTTTATAGCTTTGATCGCTTTTTTGTTTTTTAAAGAAAGTTTAGGATTAAAAGCTTGTTTTGGGATTTTGATTGCTTTTATAGGAGTGTTGTTAATTTGTCAGCCTTTTGCAGATAGTACTACGCATTCAGGCTTTGATTTAAAAAATAGTATTTTGGGAATTTTAAGTGGTTTTTGTGCAGCTTTGGCGCTAACTAGTGTAAGAGAGCTTAGAAAATCATACCCAGCGCCTTTTATAGCTTTATCTTTTGTTTTAATTGGTACTCTTATGCCTTTAATATCTATGATTATAGGTTCTTTTTATGAAATAAAAGAGCTTGATTTTTTAATTGCTCCTTTTGTTATGCCTAGTTTTAAAGCTTGGATTTTTATTGTTTTGATGGGAATTTTTGGAGCAATGTATCAAATTCATGTTACTAAAGCTTATGGGGTGGCAAAAAAGGCAGGGGTTGTTGCGGGAGTTAGTTATATAGATGTAATTTTTACTTTATTTTTGGGCATATTATTAGGAGATGAAATTCCTAGTTTGATGGTTTTTATAGGAATTTTTAGCATTATTTTAGGAGGAATTATTTTGGTTAGTAAGCAAACAAAAGGAAAGAAAAATGGAAAATAAAACAGATTTAATTTATGGTTTAGAAGATAAACCACCTTTTGCTAAGGCGTTTTTTGCTGCTTTAGTGCATTTAATGGCTATGTTTGTGGCTGTAATTACACCTGCTTTATTAATTTGCAAGGGTCTTGGAATAGATGATACTAATACGGCTAGAATTATTTGTATGTCGCTTTTTGCTTCAGGTGTTGCCTCGCTTTTGCAGATTAAAACTTGGGGTCCTATAGGGAGTGGACTTTTATCTATTCAAGGGACTAGTTTTAACTTTGTTGCGCCTATTATACTAGGCGGGCTTGTTTTAAAAAATAATGGTTTATCACAAGAAGCAATGCTTGGAGCTATTTTTGGCACTTTGATGCTTTGCTCTACTACCGAAATGATTATTTCTCAAATTTTACCTTTTATCAGAAGAATGATTTCGCCTTTGGTTTCAGGTATAGTAGTGATGATTATAGGTCTTAGTTTGATTAATGTTGGTCTTGTGAGTGCAGGAGGTGGATTTGCGGCTAAGGCAAGTGGTGAGTTTGGTTCTTTACAAAATTTATTATTGGCCGGAGTTGTGATTTTTAGCATTATTGTTTTAAATCGTTTTAACAATGCTTATATAAGAATTTCTTCTTTATTCATAGCTATGATAATAGGGCTTTTAGTGGCTATGACTTTTGAAAATTTTACCTTTAATTTTAATGAAAATTTACCTTTAATGTTTTTACCCGATCCTTTGCATTATGGTTTGAGTATTGATTATAATCTCATTTTACCTTTGATTTTGGTTTTTATGGTAACTTCTTTAGAAACTATTGGCGATATTAGCGCTACTAGCGAAGTTTCTAATCAGCCAGTTAAAGGTGAACTTTATGCAAAAAGATTAAAAGGTGGAGTTTTGGCAAATGGTTTTAATTCCTTTGTTTCAGCCTTTTTTAATACTTTTCCAAACTCATGTTTTGGGCAAAATAATGGCGTTATAGCTTTAACAGGTGTTGCAAGTCGTTATGTAGGGTTTATTGTAGCTTTTATGTTGATGATTTTGGGTTTATTTCCTATTGTGGCTGATATTACTTTGCAAATTCCAGAGCCTATTTTAGGTGGAGCAACTTTAGTGATGTTTGGTACTATAGCTGCAACGGGGGTTAGGATTATTTCTAAAGAAAATTTAAACCGCCGTTCTATTATCATCATAGCTATGAGCTTGGGTATAGGACTTGGAGTTTCTAATAATCCTGATATTTTAGAATTTATGCCAATGTGGTTTAAAACTTTATTTTCTTCAGGGATTGCAGCAGGTGGGATTACAGCTATTATTTTAAATTTTGTTTTCCCTTTTGAAGAAAATAATAAAAATAAAGTAAAATAATAAAAAACAAGGAAAAATGATGAAAAAAATGATACTAATAGCAGGGCCTTGTGTGATAGAAAATGAAGAACTAGTCTTTAAGGTAGCGCAAGAGCTTGAATGCTTTTTAAAAGATGATAGAATTGATTTTTATTTTAAATCAAGCTTTGATAAAGCAAATAGAACTAGTATTAATAGTTTTAGAGGACCAGGTCTTGAAAAAGGTTTAGAAATTTTGCAAAAAGTGAAAGATAAATTTGGTATGCAAATTCTTACTGATATTCATGAGAGTTCTCAAGCAAGTATTGCGGCTGAAGTTGTAGATGTTTTACAAATTCCAGCCTTTTTATGCAGGCAAACTGATTTATTAGTAGCTGCTGCTAAAACAAAAGTTAAGGTAAATGTAAAAAAAGGTCAATTTTTAAACCCTGAAGATATTAAATACAGCGTAGCTAAAATTTTACAAACTAGAGGCATTAACGAAGAAGGTTTTGAAATAGCCAAAGAAAATGGGGTTTTTGCAGCTGAGAGAGGCTCAAGTTTTGGCTATGGAAATTTAGTTGTAGATATGAGAAGTTTTGTTATCATGAGAAAATATGCCCCGGTTATTTTTGATGCTACTCATAGTGTGCAAATGCCAGGAGCAAATGGTGGCAGTAGTGGAGGCAAAAGTGAATTTGTAGAGCCTTTAGCAAGAGCTGCAGCTAGTGTAGGTGTAGATGGATTTTTCTTTGAAACGCACATTGATCCTTGTAAAGCTTTATGCGATGGGCCAAATATGCTTGATCTTTCAAGACTTAAAAACTGTGTAAATACGCTTTTAAAAATTCAAGAAATCATTTAAAAAGGAAAAATATGAATATAATAGAAGGAAATTTAAGTTTAAAAGGTGATGAAAAAATTGCAATTATCAATGCAAGATTTAATCATATTATCACAGATCGTTTAGTTGAAGGTGCTAAAGATGCTTTTTTAAGACATGGAGGCAAGGAAGAAAACTTAAGTCTTATCTTAGTGCCAGGTGCTTTTGAAATTCCTTTTGCATTAAAACAAGCTTGTGAGAGTAAAAAATTTGATGGAATTTGTTGTGTTGGAGCAGTAATTCGTGGAAGTACACCACATTTTGATTATGTAGCAGCTGAAACTACCAAAGGTATAGCAAGTGTAGGCCTTGGAGCTAATGTGCCTGTGAGTTTTGGAGTTTTAACAACTGATACCTTAGAGCAAGCCATAGAAAGAGCAGGTAGTAAAGCAGGTAATAAGGGTTTTGAAGCTATGCTTACTGTGGTTGAAATGCTTAATTTAATCCAAAAAATTAAGGTTTAAAAATGGCTACTAGACACCAAGTAAGACAAAGTATAGTTTCTTTGCTTTATGCAGCACAGTTAAACCAAGAAAATAAAGATTTTATCAATGAATTTTTAGATGAGAAAAAAATTCGCAATGACCAAAGAAAATTCACTCTAGATTTATATAATGGTATTAATGAGCAACTTACTTTGCTTGATGAGAAAATAAATGAGTGTTTGAAAGAGCACAAATTAGATGGAGTAGCTAGTATAGAAAAGGCCATTTTGCGTTTGGGTACTTATGAGATTTTATTTACTTCTACACAAAAAGCGATTATCATTAATGAGGCTATAGAGCTTGCAAAAGAAATGGCAGGAGATAATGCTCCTAAATTTATCAACGGGGTGTTGGATAAAATCAACAAGGAAAAGCAATGAAACTTTGTGTGGCTTTTGATGTGTCAAGTTATGATGAGTGTATTAGTTTGGCTAAAGAATTAAAAGGTTTAGATCTTTGGGTTAAAATAGGACTTAGATCGTATTTAAGAGATGGAGCAAAGCTTTTAGAGGCGATTAAAAAAGTGGATGATTTTAAAATCTTTTTAGATTTAAAGCTTTATGATATACCAAATACCATGGCAGATGCTTGCGAAGAGCTTGCTAAACTTGATGTGGATATGTTTAATATCCACGCAAGTGCAGGTAAAAATGCTATGTGTATGATTATGGAGCGTTTAAGTGTTTTGAGCAAAAGACCTTTGGTGCTTGCTGTATCTGCTTTAACTAGTTTTGATGAGCAAGAATTTTTTAGTATATATAGACAAAATATCAAACAAGCCGTTAAGGAATTTTCTAAAATTAGCTATGAAAGCGGTCTTGATGGTATGGTTTGTTCGGTATATGAGAGCTTATTGATTAAAGAAAATACAAATACAAATTTTATTACACTAACTCCTGGAATTCGTCCTTTTAAAGAAAATTTAGATGATCAAAAAAGAGTAGCTGATATACAGTGTGCTAAGGATAATCTGTCAGATTTTATCGTGGTTGGAAGACCTATTTATAAGGCAAAAGAACCTAGAATGGTTTGTGAGAATATATTAGAGCATTTAAAATAAGCCTAGAGGCTTATTTTAAATAAATTTTCATTTTCTTATTTTCTAAAATAATTCCATCATTATCGCTAATAATTTGAAATTCTCCATTAAAATATCTTAAGAAGTCGTTTTCAAATTTCATAGATTCTTGATCACAAAGCATTTTTGTCGAAGCAAGATTATCTTCTATTTTGATACTACTTCCTTGATCTTTATAGTTCCCAAAAAATCTATTACATCCTGATACACCAAAAACTCTTTTATCTTTATTATCAAAACTAATACTTGTTTTTGTATTTTGAGGAAGTTCGTAGCTTTTTCCATTTGCTTCATAAGAACTTATAGTAAATTCTTTATTTTGTAAATCATCAACACTTAAATTTGCCACAGAACACCCACTAAAAACAGCTAAACTTGCTATACTTAATGTGATTATTTTTTTCATTTTTATTCTCCTTATACATGAAAATGTTTTAATTCATCTTCTAAATTTTGACAAACTATATTTAACTCATGAGCAACATCTAATAAAATTTTTGAAATTTCTTCATTTTTATCACTTAATTTTACCGTTTCTTGCGTTTTATCAAGCAAAGATTGCAAAGTTTCTTGTGTACTTGAAATTTTTTGCATGCAAGCATTTGCTAAATCTCTTGCATTTTCATTGCAAACTTTTACTTCATTGGTTCCTTCTACAAGTTCTTTTGCATCTTGATTTAAAGAGTTAATTTCGTTAGCATTGTGTTTTAACTCTTTAGAAGCTTCATTGATGCTATCTACTCAATTGTTTGGTTACGATGGCAATATTTTTTAAAAATTCTTCTGAATTTTGAGCAAGATTTCTTACATCTTCAGCAATAACTGAAAAACCACGACCAAATTCTCCAGCACGCGCAGCTTCAATACCTGCATTTAAAGATAATAGATTGGTTTTATCAGCAATTTCTCCCATCATGTCAGAAGCTTTTTTAATCTCTTCTGCTTGTTTTTCCATAACTTCTACTTTTTGAGATAATATATCTTCATTTTCAGCTACAACTTTTACCTTATCTACTACTTGATTTAATGAGTCAAGCATGGTGTTTAAAACTTCAAAAGATTTTGTATTGGCTTTATTTGCGTTATTTGAAAGTTCAGCAAGATCTTGTAATTCTGTATGAATTTGCTCACTTTAAGATTCATCAGCTTTTGTATGACCTTCTTTAGTTCTATTTGCTAGATCAAGTGCATTAGCATTTAAAAGTTTAGATTGTTTATCTACCATTTGAGAATTTTCATTAGTAGAAATCACTGTATTTTGAATTTTTTCAATAAATTGGTTGATGTAGGTGCAAGCTTTACCTATTTCATCGGTGCTTTTTATATTAATTCTTGCGCGTAAATCTCCATCGCCGCTAGCTAATTCTTTAGCGTGTTTTAAAAGATCTAAAACAGGATTACCCACAACTATTTTTAAAATATAAAGCACAGCAAAAACAGTAAAAAGTAAAGCTATGTTAAAGATTATAATATAAGTTCTAGCTGAGCTTGCCAAATCATCATCTATATGTTTTAAATCATTGTATATATCCATAACACCCAAAACATTACCTTCTTTAGCATTAGCATGACAAGCTAAGCAACTTTCATTAGCGATTAATGGGCGTATAAGTCTTAGATAATGCCCTTGTTCATTATTAATCTCAACCGCTTTAATTTCTGGTTTGTTAAATTGCTCATTGATAATACTTTCATCACTTTTTGTATATTTTTGCATTTCAAAAAGCTCAACGGTGCTTTTGGAGGGATAAATTTTAATATCTTTTATACTTTCTATTTCACTTGCTTCTTTTATAGCTTGTTCTATAATGGCAGGATCACCCAAATTCATCGCCATTCTTAGTGTTTGAAAAACAGAAGTGCTTAAGGTATCTAAATTTGCACGGCTGATTCTATCGGTCGTTTACTGAGAGTCTTTTTGTAAAATAATTTGCATAATAATAAAACTAATTAGCAATGTAGAAATCATTGCTAAAGATATCTTTGCATCTATGCTTTTAAACATTTAAGCTCCTTGTATTAATGTAAAAAGTGTCTTACGCCACTAAAATATAATGCAATACCATATTCATTAGCAGCTTGGATAATATCCTCATCTCTTATACTTCCACCTGGTTCGATGATAGCCTTTACTCCTATTTTACTAGCCTCATCTATGCTATCTCTAAATGGAAAGAAAGCCTCGCTTGCTAAAACACAACCATTTAAATCAAGTCCCATTTCTTTAGCTTTATTAATAGCTGCTTTAGCTGCATCAATACGACTTGTCATGCCCATACCAATAGCCACCATAGCACCATTTTTTACATAAACTACGTTATTTGATTTGGTAAATGCAGCAATTTTCATAGCTATTTCAAGATCTTTTAACTCTTGTTCGCTAGCTTTTCTTTCACTTTTTAATACTGCATTTTTTAATTCATCTTCCTTGACTTCATCACTATCTTGATATACAAAACCACCATCTATATGTTTAAAATCATATTTGTCATAAGCTCTAGTTAAAAATGGCGCTTTTTGTGTAAAGATTTTAATACGCTTTTTATCTTTAAATACTTCCAAAGCATCATCATCTACATTTGCTGCAATGATTACTTCTATATAAATTTCATTGATTTTTTGTGCTAATTCTTTATCTAAAGTTCCATTGATAGCTACAACACCGCCATAAGCACTCAAGGTATCGCATTTAAGTGCATGGATATAGCTTTGGAGTAAGTTTTCTTTTATGGCAAATCCACAAGCATTTGCATGTTTTACAATGGCTACTGCTGGAGCTTTATCAAAAGCACTTGCTAAATTTAAAGCCGCGTTAATATCGGTTAGATTATTAAAACTTGCTTCGCCTTTTAAGGTTGTAAAATTGTGTGTGAAAAAGTCATCAAATTCATATAAAGCACCTTTTTGATGAGGGTTTTCTCCATATCTTGTGTCAAACACTTTTTGACCTACAATAAATTTACTTGCTCCAAAACCACCATTAAAACGCTCGTTCATATAATTTGCTATATAAGCATCATAATTTGCTGTATGCTCATAAGCTTTGATCATCAAAGCTCTTCTAAAATCAAGATCTAAAGTATTATCTTTTAAAGCTTGTATGATTTTATCATAATCTAAAATATCACAAACTACAATGACATTTTTAAAGTTTTTTGCGCCACTGCGTATCATAGCAGGACCACCGATATCGATATTTTCTACAATCTCATCAAAATCTTGGGTTAAAATTGTAGTTTTTTTGAAAGGATATAAATTCACACAAAGTAAGTCTATGCTTTCTATATTATGCTCTTTAGCTTGCTTTTGGTGGCTTTCATCTTCTCTTTTGTATAAAATTCCGCCATGAATTTTTGGGTGTAAGGTTTTTACACGTCCTTCAAACATTTCAGGACTTTGAGTAAAATCACTAACTTCTTGTACTTGCAGGTTGTTTTCTTTTAAAAGCTTATAAGTGCCTCCAGTAGATAAAAGCTCAAAACCTAATTTTGCAAGCTCACTAGCAAATTCTACCACTCCTTCTTTATCACTGACACTAATTAGTGCTTTCATTGATTTTTCCTTTCTATATATTGTTTTAAAAATTCATAAGATTCATTAACTTCTTGAAATTTTTTTACGCCTTCTTTTATTTTTGCTTCATCACTGTTGTTTGCGTTTAAAATATCAGGATGATATTTTTTAGCAAGTTTCCTATAGCGTTTTTTAAGCTCTTGTAAATTTACATTTTCGCTTACACCTAAGACCCCGCATGCTTTTTGCAAATTCATACCCACCTTTTGAGTTTGCATAGAATTTAGAAGTCTTTCAAGTATATTTACATCAAGATTAAATGCTTTGACAATGGCTTTTAATACATCTTTTTTAGTGCTGTTAAGTTCTCCATCAATCAAAGCCATTGCAACCAAAACATTTAATATATTGATTCTTTCTTGTTGAGGTAAAGGTACTTCCTTGATGAGTTCTTTGGCTACTTCATAGGTGTCATTTAAGGTGTTTTTGTGTTCATTAAAACTTTGTTTTAAAAATTCTCTTTCTCTTGAATCTTTGGCATTGTAATCAAGAATTTGTGAGATCATATTAGCTTCATTTTCACTAACTCTGCCATCACTTTTTGCTATTTTTGCTAAAAGTGCTATAACATAGTAGTTTAATCTTCTTTTAAATCCATCAATTCTTTCTTCGTGATAGCCTTGTTTAAAACCTTGAGAGAAACTTTTAGCTCCTTTTTTAAAAGAGCCTAAAAGATCATCTTTACCCCATGTTTTATAATACCAATAAAATGCCAAAATTGCCAATATAAGTAAAACAAAAAGCATTTTTATCCTAAATACTCATTAAATTTATCAAAATAAATTGTTTGTAGTTTTGCTAAAGATATCTTAATATCATCTAAAATGAAATCTTTTTCATTTAAATTTCCAAGTTTTGTAAATTTAACTCCTATTTCATTTGCAAATTTGATAAATTTTTCTTCATTTTTAACGCCAACTATAACTCTTGTTGGGCTTTCTTCGAAAATAAAACTCTTATCTTCAAAATTAGTTTTTACTTCAATACCTAAATTTGCCTTTGCACTCATTTTAGCTAAGGTAATAGCAAGACCACCTATGCCTATGCTATTAGCACAATCAAGTAATTTTGCTTCGTTTGCTTTTAATAGGAAATCCCATAGTTTTAATTCCGCGTTAAAATCTATATCTTCAAGCTCTCCTGCTACTTTTTGATCCAGCACTTTAGCAATCAAAGATCCTCCAAAATTACCTTTGCTTTCTCCAAGTAGATAAATAGCGCTAGTATCTTTGCTAAAATATGATTTTAAAACATTTTCTGCTTTTTCATTTACTCCAACACAAGCTATGGTTGGACTTGGAAAAATACTTACTCCATCGGTTTCATTATATAAAGAAACATTTCCGCTTACTACAGGTGTATTGAGTTCTTTACAAGCGAGCTTAATACCTTCACAACCTTGGGCAAATTGCCACATTACTTCAGGATTTTGTGGGTTACCATAATTTAAACAATCGCTAATTGCTAAAGGTTTAGCTCCTGAGCATGCTATTTTTCTTCCTGCACTTGCAACAGCTGCTGCTGCGCCGATTTTTGGATTTACATAGTTTAATCTTGAGTTACACTCAATGGCCATAGAAAGTAAGCAGTTATTTTCTTTAATTCTAATACTATTGGCTCCTAAAGCTCCATTGCTTTTTAAAGTATTAGTTTGTACGCTTGAGTCAAACTGCTCATAAATATAAGCTTTATTGCTAACATTTTCATCTGCAAGGAGTTTTTCAAATGCTTCTTGGGTAGGAATGTTGAGTTTAAATTGATAGTTTTTCATCCCATCTAAGTATTTTGGTTTAGCCACAGGTCTATCAAGCATAGGTGCTTTTTCACTTAGTGGTTCAATAGGGATCAAACCAACTAATTTGCCATGCCAAAATAGCTCCATTTTGCCAGTATTGGTAACTTCACCTATAATGGCCGCATCAAGCCCCCATTTATTAAAAATTTCTATAACTTTTTCTTCATAGCCTTTTTTAGCACAAATTAGCATTCTTTCTTGAGATTCACTTAACATTAACTCATAAGGAGTCATACCTTCTTCTCTCATAGGGGTTTTGTCAAGGTAAAGCTTCATACCGCTACCACTGCGTCCTGCCATTTCAAAAGAGCTTGAAGTAAGTCCTGCTGCACCCATATCTTGAATTCCAACTATATAATCAGTTTTGAAAAGCTCCAAACAAGCTTCCATTAATAATTTTTCAGCAAATGGATCTCCAATTTGCACAGTTGGTCTTAAGCTTTTACTGGATTCATTAAAACTATCACTTGCCATTACAGCTCCACCAAGCCCGTCACGACCAGTTTTTGAACCTACATAAATTACAGGATTGCCTATACCTTCAGCTTTTGCATAAAAAATATCTTCTATTTTGCAAGTTCCAAGTGCAAAAGCATTAACTAAGATATTTCCGTTAAAACACTCATCAAAAGCACATTCTCCACCTATAGTAGGTACACCCATGCAATTACCATAGTGTGAAATTCCGCTTACCACACCTTTAACTAAATATTTTTGATGTTTGCCTATTTTTTCATCATGGATATTGCCAAATTTCAAAGAATTCATACCTGCAACAACTCTTGCACCCATGGTAAAAACATCGCGTAAAATTCCACCCACACCTGTAGCTGCACCTGCAAATGGCTCTATAAAACTTGGGTGATTATGACTTTCTACCTTAAATACAGCTGCCATTCCTTTGCCTATATCTATTACTCCAGCGTTTTCACCAGGACCTTGGATTACCCAAGGGGCTTTGGTTGGAAAGCCGTTAAGGTATTTTTTACTTGATTTATATGAGCAATGTTCGCTCCACATAGCAGAAATTACTCCAAGCTCTAGCAAATTAGGCTCTCTACCTAGTATATTTAAAATTTCTTGATATTCCTCATCACTAATTTTGTGTTGTTTTATAATTTCTTTATCCATTTTCTCTCCTTTTTATTTTCCCAAACAAAAATTACTAAACATTGCATCTAAAATTTCATCTCTTTCAAAATTTTTGGTAAATTGAGCTATTTCTCCTATGGCTAAATTTAATTCAAAAGCAAAAAGTTCTAAAGAACTTTCTTTTAATAAATCCCTTGCGCGCAAAATAGCTTCGCTAGCATTCTTGCAAGCATTGAGTATTAAGGTATTGCTAATTAGCATTCCATCGCCATCTAAAGTATTTAAGTATTCATTTAAATTTTCCTTAATGGCTTGGGTGTTTTCTTGAGCACAAATGCGTATACAAGAAGTACTAATTTCATGTTCAAATTTGGTGGTTAGATCGCTTTTGTTTAAAACATAAATGATTTTTTTATCACAATTTTTTAAAGCTTGTAAAATACGCTCATCTTCTTCTTCAAATTCTTTAGATCCATCAAAAACAGCTATGATAATATCTGCTTCTTTAATGCTTTCATAGCTTAAATTAACCCCGATTTTTTCTATCTCATCATCTGCATTTCTTATACCTGCTGTGTCGATGATTTTGATTAAATGTGAGCCTATTTTCAAGCTTTCCTCGATACGATCTCTTGTGGTACCTGCAATATTAGAAACAATAGCCCTATTAAAAGCCAAAAGTGAATTTAACAAGGAACTTTTTCCTGCATTTGGCTTACCGATAATAGCAACTTTAAAGCCCTCTATAAGTCCTTTTTTACTTAAAGAAATATCTACTATATCGCGTAAAAGTTTTGAATTTTTTTCACACATAGTAATGATTTGATCAAGTAAATCTTGTGGCAAATCATCATCTGCATAATCAATACTAGTTTCTACAAAAGCAAGAGTTTGAACAAGATCTGTTCTAATGGTATTTAAAAATTTACTTAAATCACCTTTAATATTTTTTGCTATGATATTTGCAGCGCTTGTCGATTTTGACATGATGGCATCTTGTATACTTAGAGCTTTCAAAAGATCCATTTTGCCATTTAAACAAGCTCTTTTACTAAATTCACCAGGGTTAGCAAGACGTGCTCCTGCTAAAATAAGCTCATCGAGTAAAATTTCACTTAAAGAAAAGCCCCCGTGGAGTTGAAATTCTACTATATCTTCTCCTGTAAAAGAGTAGGGTGCTTTAAAATAAATTACTAAAGCTTCGTCTAAAAAATCGTTGTTGTTTTTATAAAGTTTGCACAAATGTGCATAGCGTGGTGTTAGTTCTTTTTTGTGGGTAATTTTTAATGCAAGCTCTAAAGCTTTTTCTCCACTTACTCTAATAATACTTATAGAGCCCACTCCATGGGCTGTGGCAATGGCAGCTATAGTATCATTCATTCATTTTTCTTCAAAAAATCATTCACAACGATATATCTTTGATCGTCATTTTGTTTGATAGCTACATATTTGTCAGGAAAGCGTTCTCTTAATTTTTCTAAAGCAAGTTTTAACCAAATTCCATCAAGTGGTTTTGTTTGAACTCTTCCTGTGTTTTCTACTTTTTCTATAAGAATTTTTAAATAATTTTCTATAGCTTGGGTTTGATTTTCTAAAAATTGAGCAATTTCTAGTCTTGGTTGAATTTTGTATTTAGCGCTAAGCCAGTTATAAAGCAAATAAGAAAAAGCCTTATATCTATGGGCTTCTTTGCCTATAAGTAAAGCCGCGTCTTCTCCATCAAGTTTTATCAATACACAATTTTCATCCCAAACACTAACTTGCATAACCTTGATGTCAAAATCAAAAGTTGCTAGTAACTTTTCTAGTGAAATTTTTATCTCATCGATATAAGAAGTGATATTTCTTTCTTCTGAAGATTCTTTATGAAATGAATCAAAAATAGCATCATTTTTTACTTTATAATGCTCCTTAGGTTGAGCAATATCTTCAATTGGTTTTTGAAAATTTTCTTTGTATTCTTTCTTAGGTTCGTTTTTATCAAAGTTTTTTTGCATATACTTGTTAAATTTCTCATTATGAAATTTTTTAGTTTTTTCTTGATGAGGTTTTTGAGTTTTTTTATGCCCTTTGATACGAATAATAGCATTTTTTCTAAACAAACCAAAAAATCCTGCTTTAGCATGCTGAATAACTTCATATTCTAGATCAATCACAGAGCACTCAAATTGCTTTGAGGCTTCTATGAGTGCGGTTTGTAAGTCTTTAGCTTCTATGTTCATGTTTAGCTATTTCCTCTTTTTTGTGGTTTTTGAAAAGTTTATTTACGATCACTTGTTGAATAAGTGAGCATATATTATTTACACACCAATATAAAGTTAAACCTGCTGGGAAGGTTAAGAAGAAGAAAGTGAAAATTAATGGTAAAAATTTCATAATCTTTTCTTGCATAGGATCTTGTATGGCCATTGGTGTGATAAGTTGTTGGATAAACATAGTTAGACCCATAAATATAGGTAAAATAAACCATGGATCCATCACAGATAAATCTGTAATCCAAAAAGCCCAAGGTGCAGCTTTAAGTTCTATGGCATTTAGTAAAACTCTATAAATTGCAAAGAAAATTGGAATTTGAATAAGTATAGGCAAACATCCACTCATAGGATTTGCGCCATGTTTTTTATAAAGTTCCATCATATGTAAATTCATTTTTTGCGGATCACCTTTATAGCGCTCTCTGATTTCTTTCATTTTAGGTGCTAAATCTTTGAGTTTATTCATAGAAATCATTGATTTATAAGTAAGTGGGAAAAGAATAATACGCACGATTAAAGTCATCACTACAATAGCCCAACCCCAGTTACCCATGTAGCCATGTAAAAAATTTAAAAATTCAAACATAGGCTTAGCTATAAAAGTAAACCAACCATATTCTACAACATCATCTAAATCAGCATGAATGCTTCTTAAAATTTCATGCTCTTTTGAGCCAACATAACCGCTTGCTTTAAAAGTATTTGTCGCACTTGCAAAAACGATAGAGTTTTCGTGATTATCTTTAGTAACTACAGCATTGAGTGGTTTTTCAAAATTATAAAAGAAAGCACTATAATAGCGATCTGAAGCTGCCATAAGGGTTACATTAGAAAAACTTTCATCATTTTCTACATCGCCATCTTCTAACATTGTGATTTTATTATCTTTATCTAAGATTAAAACCCCATGTACTGTATAGCTATCAACCGCTATATTTGGACGATAACCTGGAGTGATAAAATAAGTTGCATCTTTGCTTAGATTAACTTCTAAATCATAGTTTCCATATTTATGGAAAGTGATTTTTTTAGTTACTACTAAATCATTTAAATTTTGAGTAAGGATCAAGGTTGTGTTTTTATCGCTTACATTAATAGTTTTTTGACTTGTGGTATATGAGACATTAAAAGCTTCTTGATTGATTTTTGCATCGCTAAATCTTACTTCTAGTGGTAAAGGCGATAAAGAAGTATCTACTAGATTAATACTTTTGCCATTTTCATCTTTGTATTTTTCATCACTTAGATAAAATTTAGCTATTCTACCTAAAGAGTCAATATGTGCTTCAAAATACTCACTTTTAACAACTGCTATTTCTTCTTTTTGATTAACACTAAGTTCTGTTTTTGGAGCTTGGGTGTTTGTGTTTGTAGTGCTTTGTGGGGCTGAATTGTTTTGTTCTATTTGGGTGATATTTTGCTCAGTTTGTGGAGCTTTAGGGATAAAAAAATAATCATAAACTACAAAAAATAAAAATGATAATACAACAGCAATTAATATGCGTTTTTGTTGAGATAAATTTTCTGACACGGATTGTCCTTTGGAAATATAATCTTAATTAAAAAAAATTGATTATCGTTGCAAGGGATATAAAGATAGTTGAGTTGTTTTAAAGCATTAAAACTAGGTTTAAAACATATACCTGAGTTTAGATTATTCTTGCGTATTTTAGGATAATCAATACCACCTTTAAAAAACGGATTGCATTTTAAAATTCTTAAAAAAACTGCACCAAATGCTTTAAAAATATTATTTTTTTTAAACTGCCACAAGGCGTATTCAGAGCAACTTGGGTAATACCTACAGCATTGTGGTTTAAAAGGACTGATAAAGAGTTGATAAAATCTGATAAGTTTTAGACAAGCTATTTTATACATCCTATTTTTTTTAAACCCCATTTCAAGTTTTTTTCTAATTTTAAAAAAGGAATTTCAGTGATACTCGTTTTGGCTACAAGTATGTATTTTCCGTTTTCAACTTGATTTTTAACCTGAAAAAAAGCTGATCTTAAGAGCCTTTTGGCTCTATTTCTTATAACAGCTTTTCCAACTTTTTTACTAGCAACAACGGCGAATTTTTTTTCTTCACTTAAAGAGTAAAAGATGATCATGCCTTCGCAATGCCATTTTTTACCTTCTTTGTAAATTGCTGCAAACTCTCCTAAGTCGTTAATACTTAGAAAATCTTTTATACCGCTAATCTTTTTCTACCTTTAGCACGTCTAGCATTGATTACTTTGCGACCATTTTTGCTCTTCATACGTACACGAAAGCCGTGAGTTCTTTTTTTAGGAGTTTTATGTGGTTGATATGTTCTTTTCATATTTTTTCCTTAACTTAAAATAAAAAACAAAATAATAAGCGAGTATGTTAGCAAAATCTTACTTAAATCTGCTTTTAATTAAGAGTTATTTTAAAACTTTTTGCTAAATTTTGATTTTATTTTGTAAACTAAGGAAAAATAATGGCTTTTGAAATTTGTGAGAGTAAAAAAGAAGATTTGGAAAAAATTTTAGAATTACTCAAAGAACTGGCTATTCATGAAAATATGCTTGAAGATGTAAAATGCACAAGCAAAGAACTTGAAGAATCATTTTTTAAACATGAATACGCTAAGGCTTTGAGTCTAAAGGTTGATGGTGAGATAATAGGTTATGTGATGTATTATTTTACTTTTTCATCTTTTTGGGGTTTGGGTGGATTATACCTAGAAGATATTTACATACAGCCAAAATATAGAAAAAAAGGTTATGCTAGAGTTGTTTTTAAATATTTAGCGCAAATTTGTAAAGAAAAAAATCTCAAACGTTTAGAGTGGGTTTGTTTAAATGATAATGATTTGGGGATTGAATTTTATACCAAGTTAAATGCAAGACATATGAATGAGTGGAGAACTTATCGTTTAGAGGGTGAAAATTTAGAAGCATTGATGTGATGAATAAACGCAGTTTGTATTATCTAAAAGCTTTTGGTTGTGAATACTTTGATGAACAAAAGCAAATTAGGCATTTTAACTTAAGTTTTAAAGAATTAAATGAAAGAGTAAAAACTTGCAATCTTTGTCATTTTTCTAAATTAAGAAAGTATAGTTTAATAGAAAAAGAAGCCAAAAATGCTAAAATTCTGATTTATCAAGCTTTTATTGATAAAGAAGAAAATGAAAGTGGAAAGTTTTTTGCTTCTAAAAATAAACAAGAGTTTTTAAGATTATGTAAAGAGCTTTTAAATTTAAAAGAAGATGAGATATATTTTTCTTATATGTTTAAATGTTTTAGTAATTTTAAAATAGATGATCAAGCACTAAAATTATGCTTGCCGTATTTTTATAACGAGCTTGATTTTGTAAAAGCAAAGATTATTTTATGTCTTGGTCAAGAAGCTTTTGCAAGTTTGGGTTTTGAGAACTTTCAAAAATACAAAGGGCAATGTATGCGTTTTAACAATGCTTTGCTTTTGCCAAGTTATGATTTGAATTTTTTGAGTAAAAATCCTAGCTTTTATGCTGAATTTATAGAAGATATTAAAAAAATAAAAGGTTATTTATGAGAAAAAGTTTAGTTTGTTTGATGATGAGTTTTGTTTTAACTTTAAGTACTTTTGCGAAAGAGCAAAAACCATCACCCATAGAACCTAGTGAGTCTTTTTATCCTAATTTAGGATTTCAAAATTGCGATAATGATTGTTTATTTACTTTATTAGAAACAGGACTTTATTTTAATTTCTTATCAAGATTTAACAATGATAATGCAAATGAACTTTTGGTTAATATTTATACTAAACTTTTAAATTCCATCATAGATTTTGAAAAAAGAATTCAAAAAAATGCTAGTGTAAAATTAGCTATTATTATACCTGAGCAAACGATTAAAAGCTATTCTAACACTATTATAAATTCAAGCATAGCGTATTTGCTAAGACAAAGAGCACAGATAAAAGTAAAGGTATTTTTAATAGGCACAGAAGATGAGAGTAAGATAGCTAAAGCTTTTAAACAAGCTCAAGATGAGAAATTTAATTATATTATCGCAGGTTTTACAGATAAAGGTGTGAAAAATTTATTAAAAGAAAATCTTGATTTAAATGTAAAAGTTTTTATTCCTACTGCACATAAAAGAAATTTTGATACGCAAAATGAAAATGTGTATTTTGGAAGTATAGACTATCAAAAACAAATTCAAAAACTTTTAGAATATTCAAATGGTAAAAATATTATTTTTTCAGATGGAACACCTTTGGCAAATCGCTTAGATGAGAATGTTTTAAATGCAGGTAATGGTAGTGAGAAAATTTACACTATTAATAGTTCTAAATTTGATTTTAGAAGTATTTTAAATCAAAATAGAAGTTTTCAAGATTCTAGTATTATTTTAAATACTTCTTTGATTAAAACAGCGCTTATAAGCTCGCAAATAAGAACTTATGATATAGAACCTTTTGTGTTATTATCCACTCAGATTAATTATAATCCTATTTTGTTAAGTTTAACACAAATTAACGATAGAAAAAAACTTTTACTAGCAAATTCCATTTCTAATGAGGATCAAACTCTAAGCTATCTTAATGAGCTTTTTTCGCAAAATATTAATTACAACTGGATAGCGTATGCAGCTAGCGTGGGTCTTGATTATTTTTATACGCAGTTTTTAGATAAAGACTCTCAAAGAATTTTCGATGAGAGCTTAAATGATAATCAATTTGACTATAAGGTTAAAATCATTCGTTCGCAAGGCTTAGGTTTTACTCTTTTGCAAAATCAGTAAAAACCTTAGCTATAGCCTCATCTATAGGGGCTACTTTTTCATTTTTTAAAAAAGCTAGGGTAAAATCAGCCTCAAAAAGCTTGGTGTTTTCTTTATAAATCTCTTGTTTTATACAAACTGAGGCTTTTTTAAGCTTTGTGATAAATGTTTTTACTTCTATAAGATCTCCAAGTTTAGCGGGTTTTAAAAAGCTACAATTTGCTTTTGTAAGTAGGAAATGTCCTGTGTTTTTATCAAAAATTTTTGCGTTTTTTTGAAAAAATATCTCACTTCTTGCTCTTTCGCAAAATTTTAAGTAATTGCTATGATATACCACTCCACCTGCATCGGTATCTTCATAATAAATTCGTATTTGCATTTAAAATCCTTTTTTTGTTTTTTATAATACATTATATTTAAAGTAAATTGAATATCAAATATGAATTTTAATCATTAATGTTCTGTCTTAAATACATTAATAATTAGATATTATTCTATAATTTTTATTTTATATTTGGAAATTACATGAAAAAAGTGAAAAATAAAACTTTAGCCGAACAAGTATATGATGAACTAGAAAGAAGAATAGTTTTTTGTGAAATAGAGCCTGGTAGTATTTTGACAGAACAGGGCATAGCAAATATGCTTGATGTTGGACGTACGCCTGTAAGAGAAGCATTATTGTTGCTTTCAAAACGTTATTTGGTGAATATATCAAAAGCAGGAATAACGGTTCCGCAAATGAATGCTTCTTTACAAATGCAACTTTTGGAAGTAAGAAGAGTTGTTTTGAAACTTTGTATAGAATGTGCTATAAAAAGACTTACTGAGGATGATAAAAAAGCTATAAATGAACTTTTAAATGAAATTGAAAATTATGATGAAATAAATTTTTTATCATGGCTTGATAAAAGACAAGATGTATTAGCTAAAGCTTCTAAAAATTATTTTATTTACGAAGAATTGAGAAACGTGCAAGGGATTTCAAGGAGATTTTGGTATCGCTATGCTCAAAATAGTCAACATGATATTGTAAAAGAAAAACACAAGAATATATTAAAAGCTGTGTATCAAAAAAACACAGAAAAAGCTTTGGAATATGTTGATGATATTATTGATTATTTTGAGAATTTTGTTAAACAATATTTGATTTGATATAATCATATAATAAGTATATATTCAATTTTACAACTAAAACTACCTTACTAACTTATTTGATGTTTTAATCATAGGGATATCTTTTGAATATATTTACCAATATTCACATATTTACATGTTTTTTCAAGGTAAGAAAATATATAATATATTTATTGTCGGCATTAAGTATTTATTAAGTTTTTTTCCTATAGACTTGAAAATATAACAATACAAAAAGGAGTTGTATGTCAAGTAAAATAGTGGTTAAAACAAAATTATTCCCCTCAAAATCTCCATTAGAATGGGCGGTTGTATCAAATAATATTTTATATACAGCACAAATTCCTATTGATAAAAATGGAGAGGTTGTTACTGGTGGTATAGAAGCGCAAACCAAACAAGTTTTTTCAAATCTTATTCATACTTTAGAATGTGCTGGTTCTAAATTAGATGATGTGTTACAGATTTTAATTTATGTTACAAAAAGAGAAGATTTAAAATTTGTAAATTCGGTATATTCAACCTATTTCAATACAGTTTATCCAAATAGAGCTGCATTTATTGTTTCTGGTTTGGCTAGAGAAGAAATGCTGGTTGAATTTGTAGTTTATGCGCAAACTTATAATTAAAATTATAAAGGAGATAAGATGTTAGATTGTACTAAGGGTTTATATATTAATGGTCAATGGGTAGAGGGTGTTAATACTATAAAAAATATTAATCCATCTGATATTGATAATGATCTAGGGGATGTAGCACAGGCTGATAAAAAACAAGTAGAGCTAGCTATTGATGCTGCTAAAGAGGCTCAAGTTTCTTGGGAAAAAACTCCTTTAGAAGAAAAGGCAAATTTGCTTTATAAAATCGGTGAATCTTTAATGAATAGAAGTGATGAGATTGGAAAAATCATATCCTTAGAAGAAGGAAAAACAAAAATAGAAGGAAAAGGAGAAGTGTTTAGATCGGGTCAATTTTTTCAATATTATGCAGCTGAAGTATTAAGGCAAATTGGGGAAAATGCAGCATCTGTAAGAAGTGGTGTTGATGTTGAGATTACAAGAGAGGCTGTTGGTGTTGTTGGTATTATTTCTCCTTGGAATTTCCCTATCGCAACAGCTTCTTGGAAAATAGCTCCTGCTCTTTGTTTTGGTAATAGTATAGTATGGAAACCAGCTAATACCACTCCAGCTTCTGCCGTAGCTTTGGCTGAGATTATTCATGAGCATGGATTGCCAAGTGGTGTATTTAATTTAGTTTTAGGTAGTGGTGGGGAAGTTGGTGAGACTATTATTAATTCTAGAAATATCAACGCACTTTCTTTTACTGGATCTGTTGATGTTGGTAGAAAAATAGCACGTGCTACGGCTGCAAATTTTGTTAAATGTCAATTAGAAATGGGTAGTAAAAATGCCTTAGTTATTATGGATGATGCAGATCTTGATCTTGCTGTTGAGTGTGCTATTGCGGGTGCTTTTTCGGGTACTGGTCAAAAATGCACAGCAAGTTCTCGTTTGATTGTTATGGAAAGTATTCATGATGCTTTTGTTGAGAAAATGGTTTCTAGAATGAAAACATTAAAGGTTGGCCATTGCTTAGATGATGGAATTTTTATGGGACCAGTGGCCGATAATAAACAATTTGAATCTAATTTCAAGTGGGTTCAAAGAGCTAAAGATCTTGGAGCGGAATTGGTATTTGGTGGTGAAAAATTATCACTTGATAAGAATGGTTACTATATGTCTCCTACTTTATTTATTAATACTAAAAATGATTGGGATGTTAATCAGGAAGAAATTTTTGCTCCATTAGCATGTGTGATTAAAGCAAAAGATTTACAAGAAGCTGTTGCGCTTAATAATGGTACTCGTTTTGGATTGACTTCAGGGATTGTAACATCGAGTTTAAAAAATGCAAACATATTTAAAAAAGAAGCAAAAAGTGGTTGTGTTATGATTAATCTTCCTACAGCTGGAACAGATTATCATGTACCTTTTGGAGGCAGAAAAGAATCTAGCTTTGGTCCAAGAGAGCAAGGTGCTTATGCGAAGGAATTTTACACAGTTGTAAAAACAACTTATGTAAAAGCTTATTAAATGTTGTTTACAAAAAGGAGGTGGTTATGTTTGGGAAAGATATCATTATAGATGGTTTGCAATATTGCAAATGGGATAAAGAATATTTTAAATTTTTAAAATTAAGCGGTGTTAGTGCTGTGCATGTTACTTTAGTATATCATGAAAATGCTAGAGAAACACTCACTAGATTTGCCCAGTGGCATAGATTTTTTGAAGAATTTAATGAATGTATATTGCCTGTTTTTTCAAGCGAAGATATTTTAAAAGCAAAAGCTCAAAATAAGGTAGGGATTTTTTTTGGAGCACAAAATTGTTCTTTGATTGATGATGAAATAGGGTTAATATCTGTTATGAGACAGCTTGGTTTGTTGATTATGCAGCTAACTTATAATAATCAAAGTTTATTGGCTACTGGTTGTTATGAAAAAAACGACAGCGGTATTACTCGCTTTGGCAAACAAGCGATTGAAGAAATGAATAGGGTTGGTATGATTGTTGATATGTCCCATAGTAGTGATAGATCAACATTGGAAGCTATTGACATATCGTCTCGCCCTATATGTATATCTCATGCTAATCCTAAATTTGCGCATAATGGATTGCGAAATAAAAGCGATGAGGTGATAAAAGCTTTAGCCAAAAGAAAAGGTTTGATAGGTTTGTCTTTATATCCTTTTCATTTGCCAAATGGAAGTGATTGTACATTGGATGATTTTTGTAAAATGAGTGCTGATTTGGCAGATATGATAGGGGTTGATCATATAGGTATAGGAAGTGATTTATGTTTAAATCAACCATTAGATGTATTAGAATGGATGCGCAATGGTAGATGGTCTAAGATAAAAGATTATGGCGAAGGTAGTGCTACTAATTCCACATGGCCTAAAAATGTGTCTTGGTTTAATGATTCTAGTGGCTTATATAATATTTATAAAGGATTGATTAATTATGGGTTTTCTGAGAATGATGTAAAAAAAATCATGGGTCTTAATTGGCTTCATTTTTTACAAGATGGCTTAAAAGCTCAAACTTGCTAAGGAGCTAAAATGTTAAACAGTGCTCCTAAAAACAATACTCGTATTGATAAGTTGACTTTAATTTGTAGTAGTGGATTTTTGATGATATTTGTTGTAATAGCTTTAATTGATTCAAAGTTACTTAGCGCGATCGTTGAGTTTGGTTTTAATGTCTCAGCAAAATACTTTGGTGCTTATTGGCAAATTTTACTACTTTTGACTTTTATTATTGGGATCGGGCTTAGTTGGGGAAGAACAGGCGGCGTAGTTTTGGGTAATATTAAAAATCCTGAAATGAGTACATTTCAATGGATATCTATTATTATGTGTACTTTACTTGCAGGCGGAGGTGTTTTTTGGGCTGCTGGAGAGCCTATAGCTCATTTTGTTTATCCATCTCCTGTATTTGGAAATACTAGTAATATTTTTCAAAAAATCACAGAAGCTCTAGCACAATCTTACATGCATTGGAGTTTTTTATCTTGGGCTGTTTCTGGAACTATTACCACAATAGTGCTAATGTATTTACACTATGAAAAAGGCCTTCCTTTAAGACCTAGAACTATTCTTTATCCTATTTTTGGTGATAAAGTTATACACGGATGTATTGGTTCTTTAATAGATGCTTTTTGTATTGTGGCTGTTGCTGCTGGTACTATAGGACCTATAGGATTTTTAGGTTTACAAATTTCTTATGCACTAAATATGATTTTTCAAATACCAGATAATATAATCACTCAAATGAGTATTATTATTTTGGCTATTTTAGTTTATACTATATCTTCACTTAGAGGTTTAGCAAAAGGCATTCAAATTCTTAGTAAATGGAATGTTATTTTAGCTGTAGGTTTGATGTTTTTTATTTTTATTTTTGGTCCTACAAAATTTATTTTGGATGTTTATGTTCAAGGTGTTGGAACTTTGATACAAAATTTTATACCTATGGCTACTTATAGAGAAGATACTGTTTGGCTTGCATCTTGGACTTTGTTTTTTTGGGGGTGGTTTTTAGGATATGGTCCAGTATTGGCTATCTTTATTGCTAGAATTTCAAGAGGTAGGACTTTAAGAGAGCTTATTATAGCTGTAAGTATTTGCGCACCAATTATTACAATGTTTTGGTTTACTATTGTTGGTGGAACAGGATTGTATTTTGAAATAGAAAATCCAGGCAGCATAAGCTCTGCTTTTAAAGGTTTTAATATACCTGCTGCGTTAATAGCAATAACACAGTCATTGCCATTGTCAACATTTATTTCAGCATTATTTTTGATATTAGCAGCTATTTTTATTATTACAACTGGTGATTCAATGACTTATACTATGAGTGTTATTGTTAGTGGGAACACTGAACCTAGTAAGCTTCTTAGAGCTTTTTGGGGAATTTTAATGGGGGTATTGGCAATTATTTTAATATCTATCGGACAGGGAGGAATTTCGGCTTTACAATCATTTATAGTAATTACTGCTGTGCCTGTTTCATTTATATTATTACCAACCTTATGGAACTCTATACAGATTGCAATTAAAATGGCAGATGAGCAAAATTTACGTTAATACAAAAAAGGAGACAAAATGAAAAATGATATGAAATTAAGAAGTCCACAAGAAGTCATGTCTTTAGAAAGACTAGGCTCTATGCACTCATCTAGACTTAGTTTTACTAGAACTTTGATGAGGAAAATTGCTCAAGAAAAATGGGTATTAAAAAATATTTTATGGGATTTAGATGATAAAGGATTTGGTGATGTAATATATCAAGTTAGAACACCTCATGGAATATATCATCTTGTTATATTTGCTAATTATATAAAAGATGAAGAAAGAAATGATAGAGTTATAGCAAATAAGTGGGATGTTACTTTTACTTTTGTAAATGGAGAGATCGATAGTGGATTATTGACTGTTTTAAAAGAAAATGTTCCACTGCAAGAAGCTGGTAGAAATTTTAACAATGCTTTTGTTTTAGCAAGGGCTAATAAAAGTGTAAGAATTTTTGAATATATTGTTAATTCTTTAGCTAATGGAAAACAACCTGATTTAGATGAACTAGCTAAAGTTGGTTATATATTAAGAACCACAGCTGTATATGGAAGTGGAAAATTTGGAATTTCTGATTTTGATAATCTGCAAAAAAATGGAGATTTTTCTCAGTCATTTTCTGCCGAAATGTGTGCTGTTTATATTGTAAGGCAATTTAGCTTAGATTGGGTAAATTATATAGCCAAACAGCGTGGTGGAGATAAAGCTGTAGAACTTGATAGAGATATTCAAAGATATTTAGGTGTGGGAAATGCTACTGGACTTGGTATGGCTCCTTATTTGATTAAACACCCAAAAGTTGTTGATAATTGGCTTTATCAAAGAGAATTAGCTTTGTCAAAAGTTATGCAACAAAAGCTTGATATGAGTAAGGCTAAAGAATTGATTGATTATTTAAAAAGAGCAAGTTTACATCTTAAAGAAATAACAACAATAGATTCAAGGCAAGATAATTTAAACAAAATAGCTTCAAGTGAGCTTTCTTATATAGTAAAAGAAATAAAAACAAAAATAAATGCTTCTATGATTATTGAGGAATTTGTAGAATATACAAAAAAATATTCTTTAGAAGCACAAGAAATCGTACTTTCGTGTTTATTAGAACTGTATCCTGAATTAGTTGATATACACGATAAAATGATGACAATCGATGAAACTCCATTAGAACTTACTGGTGTTAAAATTTCTGAAATTAAAAATGTAATAGAGAAAAAATATGATTGGGCTTTAGGTATTAATTTTGAAAATCCTGAAAATAATTATTGGTTTTGGTATATATCTGAAGAAAAAGAAGAGCCTAGGCTTGGAGTAAGAGGTATTGATAATGGAGATGAACTAGAACAACCTTTAGATATTGCTAGGCAAGTGGTTAAATTTTACAATGCTTTAAAAAATCAGGATGATTATTTACATATAAGTAAATTTTTATTAGAAAACCCTTATTTTACATCTATAGCTAGAAGAGTTTGGACTATGGGAAATTGTGTAATGGGTGATATAAGAGCTAATGTTTTAGCAAAAGACTTTTTGCCCATGCATCTTTTAAGAGCTAAATTGTCTATGTTTGGTGCAACAAAGTATGATCCAAGATCAGATAGATGGGTTCAAGTGACATTGTTTCAGAATGCACCTTTAATAGATGAAATTCATGCTAATGAGTGGATGTTTCCATTATTGCCAAAAAATAAGCATAGTGTTTGTGATTTATCTAATAATAATGTTTATGTTTCCAAAAACGAACTTAAAGCTGCTTGTATTAAAGCTTATAATGGATTAAAATTAAATCTTGGAGAAGCTGATTTAATTGCATCTATGGTTATTGACATGCAAATGGCTGGATTAAATGGATTGTCAAATTTTCTTAAAGCTGCGCCTTATTTGAAAAGCGACAATTTAGATATAACATTAAATATTACAAATGAGTATTTAAGTGTTGATCTTAATCATCATAGCATATTATGTCATATTCAAATTATTATTGCGTATGCGCTTGATTTTTTAAATCAATATAATTCTTTAAATATAAAAATTTCAAAATGTTATAATAGGTATTTTGTGTATTCTCAGTTAAAAAGATTATCAAATAAAAATTTATATGTTAAAGCTTATTGGTATGACATAAAGCAATCTCAGTATGTGGAATACTTTATAAAAAATAATGAAGATTTTCCAGATATTTTAATGAAAAATATACCTTGTGATTTAGATGAAAGAGCGCTTTATATTGAAATTTCTAAAAATCCTTTAATCAGAAATAATGAGAATGTAAGTATTTCTCATGATATTATTGAAAAAAATTACGAAGAGAGTGTTCAAAAAGGCATCTTGCTACAAAAGAAAGAATGGGAGGAACTGTTGAAATATACAAAAGGAATTATGGTTCAATCTAGTGAGCAATCAAGAAAAGATGCTGGAGGTGTGGTTGAATCCTGATGTTTATGATATCGCAATATAATTATATTGCGATATCATGATATAGGAGTTAAAATTGAATTTAAAAAATATTTTTTTGATTGTTTGTTGTACGCTCAGTTTTGCTATAAATGCAAATGCGTTAAGTGAGGGTAAAGAGTATATTACTTTAAAAACACCTATCCCAAATGCACAAAATTCTCTAATAGAGGTATTTTCTTATCGTTGCATTCATTGTTACACCCATCATCAATTTCACACTTTAGCAAAGGTTAAAGAGGTTTTGCCAAATTTAAAATATGATCTTTTTTCGGTAAGTTCTATGAGTGAGTATGGTGGGGCTTTAAATGAGATGTTTGCTTTAGCTTCTTTTAAAGAAAAATCCTTAGGTTTAGATGTTACTAGCGAAAAAAGTCTTACCTATAAGCTTGCTGATGTGTATTTTATAAGTCATTTTGAGCAAAAGTTAAATTTAAATAATCTTGATTTGTTTTATAAAATAGGCTTAAATGCTATCGGTTCTAGCAAAGAAGAATTGCAAAAATTTTTACAAACTAAAGAAGCCAAAGAGCTTTTAGTTGCTTATGATGTGGCTAATGAAATTTCAAGAAATTACGGCACACCTGCTTTTGTAGTAAATGGTAAATATCAAATCAATCCCGAATACATTACTTCTTTAGAAGAACTAATTCGTATAGTTAAAGAACTTTCGGTTAAATAATGCCTTTATTTTAAAGGTGTTATTGATCTTATAAAGGACAAGCATGAAAATTAAAAAAATCATCAGCTTAAGCTTGCTAGCTAGTGTGGTTTTAACGCCAAATTTAGCTTTAGCTGTAGGTGAAGCAAGTGGGGCTAAGATAGATTATCAGGTGTAAGGAAAAATTGGAGCTATAAAGCTCAATCCTTATGGTTTATCCCTGCTTAGTGCTGTGATTGTAGATGGAGGATATGAGTTAAGCGATGTGAGTGTGACTATAGTTCCAAAGTCAAATGGACAAACTATATCTTATAAGGTAAGTTCTAATAAAATTAAAACTTATGGAGGAATTCCTATTTTTGGACTTCATCCATCGTATTTAAACACAGTAAAAGTAAGCTATATTAAAAATGCTTTTGGAAAAAGTGAAAA
The DNA here is from genome assembly GCF_024723515.1 of Campylobacter sp. W0066.2. NCBI lineage: Bacteria > Pseudomonadati > Campylobacterota > Epsilonproteobacteria > Campylobacterales > Campylobacteraceae > Campylobacter > Campylobacter sp. W0066.2. The sequence continues at coordinate 45,092 of NZ_JANQCV010000001.1, forward strand.
AGTAATAGATGAGGTATATAAAATAGCAACAGGTGGGGTAAATATAGAGCCAAGTGGAAGTCTTATGCAAAGAGGTGTGCCTTTTGAAAAAGTGGAAGTACTTAAAGTAGATAAAGAATTTGAAGATAGATTATATCTAATAAATAATACTCCAGGAAAATACAGCGCAAAAAGCTCTCAAGCTATATGGAATAACCCAAGTGGTGGTGCTTTAGAATGGGATGAAGCTTCTAATGCCTTCATTGTCGATACAAAGGGTGAAATTCGTTGGTATTTAGATAATGATAAACTAATGGATAAAAATAATATTTATAATCGTGGTATTATGATGGGTTTTAGACAAAATTCAGATGGGACATTAAGCTTTGGGTTTGGTCAAAGATATGTAAAATATGATTTAATGGGTAGAGAAATTTTTAACCGTCTTTTACCTTCTTCTTATATAGATTTTTCTCATTCTATGAGTCAAATGCCAAATGGTAATTATTTTTTAAGAGTAGGCTTTGGCCAATGTTAAGCGTCCTGATGGTAAAAATATGCGCTCAGTGCGTGATGTGATAGTAGAGGTTGATAATAATGGCAATGTGGTAGATGAGTGGAGGCTTTTTGAAATTTTAGATCCATATAGAGCTAATATTATCAAAGTTTTAGATCAAGGTGCGGTTTGTTTGAATGTAGATGTTTCAAAAGCGGGTAAAACTCTAAGCAATGAAGAATTAGCCAAAATGGATACAAGTGAAATTTTTGGGGATATAGCAGGCACTAGAGTAGGGCGTAACTGGGCTCATGTAAATAGTGTAGATTATGATCCAAGCGATGATAGCATTATCATTTCAAGTCGTCATCAAAGCGCTATTATAAAAATCGGGCGTGATAAAAAAGTAAAATGGATATTAGGAGCGCATAAGGGCTAGACAGAAAAATATAAAAAAGCACTTTTGCAACCTATTGATAAAAATGGCAAAAATATAATTTGTGAAGATGATTATAGTAAATGTCCTGGTTATAAAAATAAGGAAGGTGGCTTTGATTTTACATGGACACAGCACACTGCTTTTAGAATAGATGAAAAATCTAATAAAAGATATATTTTCATTACAGCTTTTGATAATGGCGATGCAAGAGCTATAACACAACCTGCTTTTGCTTCGATGAAATATTCAAGAGCGGTTATATGTAAAATAGATCAAAAAAATAAAACCGTAGAGCAAATTTGGGAATATGGAAAACAAAGAGGCAATAAATGGTTTTCGCCTATCACTTCTTTAGCTGAGTATTATAAAGATAAAAATTCGATTATGGTTTATAGTGCTAGTGCTGGTATGGCTTTTGATTTGAGCAAGGGTGTTGCTATAGGAGAACCAAAGCCTGAAATAGATGAGTTTAAATGGGGAGCTAAAAAGCCTTCAGTGCAAATTCGTTTTAGTGGAGCAAGTGCTGGTTATCAGGCTATGCCTATTGATTTAGAAAAAGCATTTAAATAAAAAGGGCTTTTTTAAAGCCCTTTAGTTTTTATAAATATCCTGCACCTATTTTTGTAGTACCTGATCTATCAAATTGTATAGTTGCAAGATCGCTTGGATAGGTTGGTAAAATATAATATCCATAACAAGCTGCTGCAAAAGCAATGATAATGCCTGGCTCAAAACCAATTCCTAGTGCAAGTGGGACAAATGCTGCAATTGCTACTGCTTGAGAATTAACAAATTTAGAAATCAATAAAAGCATAACTGCATAAGTCCAAGGGTGTTCTATAACGATATTTCCTAAAGATTCTTTCATCATAGGAGTATGCACTGCAAACATAGTATCTGCCATCCAAGAAATCCCAAAAACAGCCACTAAAGCTATCATGCCTGATTTAAAAATTTCATTTTTTGCAATTTTACTTGCATCAAGTTTGGTAAAGATGATTAATGCTGCACCTGCTAAAAGCATAAACATTTGAATTACTGCAACCATATTCATAGGTTTAGTAACGCCTTTTGAGGTAAATTGTGGTCTAAGTTCTGGGAAGGCTCCGAGTATAGCTACTATTGCAATAGCGCCTAAGAAAATCCACATAGCTACCCATTGAATAGTTGGAAGTTTTTGACCAAGAAGGGTTTTGCTATCGCCATAGATATATTCTCTTTGCTCTGGATCTTTGATTCTAGCTTGAAAATCTTCATCTTTATCAAGATCTTTTCCTCTAAACCAAGAAAAAATTCCTATAGCTAAAACACCCACTAAAGTAGAAAGTATAGTAATAGCAAGTAAATCCACATAGCCATCAAAACCTGCTAAAGGATGTTTGTTGATTTCTGGATTTAAAAGTAGCGCTGTTAAGCTTACAACAGCAACTGAAACAGGGCTTGCGATGATACCAAGCTTAGAAGAAATACTAGAAGCAGCCATTGGTCTTTCTGGGCGTATGCCGTTTTTAATAGCAATGTCGTAAATAATAGGCATCATGGTATAAACAACATGTCCGGTTCCACAAAGCATGGTTAAAATACAAGTTACAAAAGGTGCTAAGATGGTTAAAAATTTAGGATTTTTTCTTAAAACTCTTTCTGCAATTTGTAACATTACATCTAAACCACCGCTAGCTTGCAAGGTTGCACTAGCAACAACAACAGCTAAGATGGTAAGCATAACATCAATTGAAGGTTTTCCAGGTGCTACAGCAAAACCAAAACTTAAAACCAATAAACCTATACCGCCTAGTAAACCTAGAGCGATACCACCTTTTTTGCCCCATAAAAAAGACAAATAAGAACTACAGCTAGTTGGATACTAAATTGAGTGCCTTCACTAAGGCTAGTTAGCATTTCCATACTCTCTCCTTATTTGTAAAATATGCGAGAGTATAATGCAAGTTTTATTAATAGTAAATAAAATTTTTTATTATTTAAATAAATATTTACCAATATTTTGAATTTATTTGTCAAAATATTGGTTTTTTATTTATGAATTATTGATGATTTTTTAAAATAGCAAAAAGAATTTTGCTGATTTTTTCAATAGAAGCTATTTCACATTTTTCATCTGTTGAGTGAGGGCTATGGATATTTGGCCCTATGGAACAACATTCTAGCGGTTGTTTTTCGCTTATAATACCACATTCTAAACCAGCATGTATAGTGTAAAGCTTGGCGTTTTGATTTTCTTTTTTAAAATAACTTAGAATTTCTTCTCCAAATTTAGTATCTTTATTAGCCCAAGGTGGATAAAAATTTGCACTTGAAACTTCACAGCTTTGCATTTTAAAATAAGTTAAGGTTTCAAATTCTATATTTTTAAGCTCTTGCAAATCATTTGATCTTGCAAAAAGTTCAAAATGAAATTTACCTTCTTTTTCATAAGCTAATGAAAGATTGATACTTGTTTGGACTAAATTTAGATGATGATTAAAAGTTCTAACTCCTTGTGCAAAAGCATTGATAAGATTTAAAATGATTCGAGAGTTTTTGTAATATGTTCTTTTGATTCTACCTAGATATTTTATTTTAAAATGATTATTTTCTTTTGGAGGATTTTGAAAAAATGCTATGATTTTAGCATGTTTTGGTATAGAATTGATTCTCTCACCTGCGTTAAATTCGCAAAGTTCACCTTGATTTTGAGTGATAAAATAACTTGCTTCTTTAATAGATGATTTAATATTTTTTACTATATCAATCCCTGAATGCCCACCTTTAAAATCAATCGCCTCTATTTCATAGCATTCACCTTCTTTTTCATCTATTTTTAAGTCTAAACTAGCAAAAATATCCACACCACCAGCACAACCTATAACAACTTCATCATCGCTTTCATGATCTAAATTTAAAAGCTTGTTTGAAATCAAAGTATGGGTAAGATTGTTTGCTCCACAAAGTCCAACTTCCTCATCATTGGTAAAAAGACATTCGATATTTTCAAAGTCTTTTAAAGCTTGCATCATTAATGATACTCCTATGCCATTATCTGCACCCAAGCTTGAGTTTTTAGCCTTTAAATATCCGTTTTCTTCATATACTTGTATATTTGGAGCCTCTCCCATGCAAACCATATCATAGTGACTTTGTAAACAAATTTTAGGACTTCCTTTATATGCGTGGATATTACCTGCTTCATCAACGCTTACTTGGCAGTTTTGACTTTTAGCAAAATCAATGAGAAAATTTTTCAATTCTTCGGTTTTGAAACTGCAATGAGGTATTTGAGTAATTTGTTTAAAATTTTGTATAATTTCTTGCATAAAATCTCCTTTTTGTTGTAATTATGGCATATTTTTATATAGATGAGGTTTAAATGAAAATTTCTAAAAAGCAAATTAAATTACTAATAACTTTACTAAAAGATCCAAAGAAATTTTTAATTGCATTTTTTTTATTTGCTTTTGCTTATATTTTAAATTATGATAGTGGCTCATATATTAATGCTAAAGTAAGTCGTGTAGTAGATGGGGATACTATTGAGGCTAAATTTGAAGATGAAAAACTTAAAATCAGACTTTTTGGTATAGATGCACCTGAAAGTGATCAAGCCTATGGAAAGATGGCTGCGCAATTTTTAAATGCAATTGTCTTGAATAAAGAAGTTGTTTTAAATGTAAAAGATGAGGACAAATATGGTAGAATTTTAGCCATTGTGTATTTAAATGATAAAGATATCAATCAAGTTATGGTTAAAAATGGTTTTGCTTGGGCTTATGAGCATTATAGTGATTTATATGTAAATGAGCAAAATTATGCCAAAGAAAATAAAAAAGGCTTATGGGTAGATGAAAATCCTATAGAACCTTACAAATGGCGTAAACAAATAAGATTAAAATAGGAAAAGAGATGTTTAAAAAAATATTTTTCATTGGATTTTTAGCATTATTTTTTGGTGGTTGTTTTGTAAATGAAAGAGGAATTTCAAACCGCTTTTATGATGATTGTAAAGAATATTATGATGCAAGCGGGACTTACCATAAAGAATGCCCAAAGAATTGGGTGGATTTACCTTTAACCCCCGATTCCTTTTAAAACAGCATTTAATTCCTCTGGAGTAGCATCTTGCTTGGAGGTTTCTTGTTGGTTTTGACTACTAGAGCTTGTGCTTTGACTTTGTTTTAATTTAAATATATGATCATCTGTGGTGATTACTTGAAAAGATGCATCGAAAATTTTAATATCATTTACAAAGCCAACTACTTTAACCTCTCTTTTTCTTGAGTCATCGCTAAATAGAGCGCTTGCTTCAAGATTTAAAACATCTCCAACTTTTAAAGGCGCATAAAAAAAGCTTCTTGAGCCTATTAAGACGCTAAATTCTTTATTGATTGCAGCTTGAGCTATATAATTTGCCGCATTAAATACAAAACCACTATGCACTAATCCTAGCTCATCTACTGCCATATCATGGGTTGTGATTAAGATACCTTTAGCAAAATTTTTTTCTATATGAGAAATGCTTCCTGCTAAAGTATTGTTTATTCCTGGACAAGTGATGAGTTCTGATTTAATGCGATTTAATTCTTCAGGATCTATCAATTCTTCTATGCTAACAGCACTTGCTGCTCTTGCCATTTTTACACCTTTAATTTAACATAAACTCTTTTTGGTGCTTCATAACCTTCGCAAGTTAAATTTGAGTCATTTTCATCTAAAAATTGATCTAAAGAATAAGAATTAATCCATTGTGTTTTTCTTTGCTCTTCAAAATCAGTTTGCTTAGTTGCTATAACTTCAAATTCACTAAATCCAGCTCTATAACACCAATTTCTTAAACCTAATATCGACGGAATGAAAAAAATATTTGGTATTTTTGAATAAGTTTTTTGAGGAATAAGTGCAATTTCTCTTTCATCTTTTATATACATAGTATCTAAAAAGACTATGCCATCTTTATTTAAAGATTGCTTGAGTTGTTTTAGCATGGCTATAGGATCACTACGATGATAAATTACTCCAAGACAAAAAATCACATCAAATTTTATGCCATAATTTGGTACATCAGCCACGCCTAAAAGCTCATATTGTATAGGAGTTTTTGCAATAGAGTTTAAAAGTAAAAATTGCAAATAATACTTAATAGAAGGATCAAAACCTATGAGTTTTGAAGGGTTAAATTCAAGCATTTTAAACATATAATAACCATTATTGCAGCCAATATCTGCGACCACTTTACCTTTGATTTCTTGTATATATGGCTTTAATATGTTAAATTTAATAAAACTTTGCCACTCTGTATCTATGAATAAATCATTGATTTTAAAAGGTCCTTTACGCCAAGGTTTTAATTCTAAAGCGATATCTTTAATCTCATTATCGAAGCTTTTATCGCAAAAAATATCAAAACTTTCGTTTATAAGATAATTTGAGTTTTTAATTTTTGTGCTAAGTTTTTGAATTTTTTCATATAAAGGATGTTTTAAAACTTGCTTTAATAAAGCATTATCTTGCATATTTTTCCTTGAAAAACTCCCTTATTTGGGAGTTTTTTTATTGAAGTAAACTTGCTAGTTTAGTTTGCAGCATTATATTTGAGTGAGCATTTGCAAATAAAAATGCATTTTCTTTTAAGTAGTTTGCATTAAAATCATTGATATTTTGTGCTAAGTCATTATTTTGCAATTTGCTTTCAGCTTCTTTAGTATTAATGCTAGTTTGCAAAGATGAGTTGATGTTAGAATAGATAGCATTAATCCCAGCACCAATATCTGCGCGTAAAGAATCTACTTGATCTTGAAAATCGCGAATTCCATCTTGGTTTTCAAGGCTTAAGTTTGCTGTACTTGGTTGATTTAAATTGATACTTTCAACCTCAGATCCAACAACAAAATCCATACTTTGGAAGACATTTTTTCCATTAAAAGTTGCATTTGAAAATGCATCATTGATTGAACTTATAAGTTTATTTGCTTCGGCATTTAACATACTTTTTTGTCTATCGTTTAATGCAGCACTATTTGAGCGTACTGAAAGTTCATTAAGTCTATCTGCGGTGGCTGATATATTGTTTAGTGCTGAGTCTGCAATTTGTAAAACACCTACTGAATCATAAGCATTTAAAATGCCTTGATCTATAGTGCTATACTGACTTCTTAAAGAATCAGCTATGGCTAAATTTGCTCCATCGCTTCCATCTATAGCACGCATTGCGGCTATATTTTCTAAAGCTTTTTCTTGGCTTTTTTGCGCTTGATTTAAGTAATGGTTTTGTTGAGTTGTTCCTATATCGCCTATTTTCATCTTTGACTCCTTTTAAAGACTTATTTTATTATATCACTTTTTTGTTTTAAAATTTAAAAAAAACAAAATTACTTGTGATAACATGATAATTTTCATCACAACTTCACTTGCGCCATGAATTTTTATAAATTCTTGAGTCTTAGTTGCTTCTTCTCCTAAGCTTTGTGTTTCTAAAACATAAGCAGTGAAGTAAAATACAAAAAGCAAACTTAGTGCCAAAATGATTAAAGAAAGCATAAATTTTGAAAAATTTATTTTAAAAGTTAAATTTTTATCCTTAAATGAGAAAATTTCCATTAAAATAGACAAAACACTCACACCTAATAAAACATAACCAAATTGTACAAAAATGTGTGTCATTAAAAGCCCACTTTGAAAATGAGTTAAAACTCCTTCGCCTATGAATTTAGCAGGATAAAATATAGTCGGAGCTAAAAGTACGCCTATGCTAATTTCAATCCCAATTAAACTTGCTAGTAAAAATAAATATATTGATTTCATTATTTTCTCCTATAAAAAGGTAATTATAGTCTAATTTTTTAAATTCCACGCAACAAAGGCTCTATCAAATCCATTATAATCTTGATAAAAAGTAGCTTTAAAATCATTTTCTTCTAAAAATTTATTTAAAATTGCTTTTTGATCATAACCAAATTCACACGCTAAGACTTTTGTGTTGTGTTTTTTAGCAAAAAGGATAATTTCATGTAAAATTTCCCAACCTTTATTCCCGCCAAATAAAGCATTATATGGTTCATTTTGCACCCATTTATCTAAAAGATAGTTATTTTTAATATAAGGTGGATTGGAAAAAATAAAGTCAAAATTTCCTTGCATATTTTTAAAATCACAAAGTTGAAAATCAATCAAATTTGAAACATTATGAAAATCTGCATTTTTTTTAGCAAGATCTAGTGCTTTTGGATTGATATCGCAAGCTTGTATAAAAATTTGCTTTAACTTTGCTAGAGAGATGCTTAAAATTCCACTCCCAAAGCCGATCTCAAGTATATTTTTAAAAGAGTTATGATCTAAAATTTCTAAGCATCTTTCAAGTAATATTTCACTATCAAAACGCGGTATTAAAACCCCTTTTTTAGTAAAAAAATCAAAACCATAAAACTGTGTTTTTTGAAATAAATACTCAAAAGGTTCGCCATTTAAAAATCTATCTACATATTCTAAAAAGATTTTTTCATCGATTTGAAATTCAGGATTTAAAAAAATCCAAGCCTTATCTTTTTGCAAAAGTTCACAAAGAATAAAAAGTATATATTCTTTGTGAGTAGGATCTTTTGCGTAAGCTTGCTTTAAGGCCTGTTTGATTGAAATCATTGCAAAGCTTTAATTCTATCATAAATACAAGGATGACTTAGATGAAAGAAGGTATAAATTTTACTTGTTTTAACAAAGGCTTTATTTTCTTTTGCTAAAGCTATGAGGGCATTTTTCATATCTTCTTTAGAACTTAGTTTTGCTCCATGTAAGTCAGCATTAAATTCATTTTTTTGACTCATTTTATTAAGTAGTGGAGAGATAATAAAAGTAAAAATATTTCCAAAAATCAATAAAAGCGCAAAAACTCCAGCATTTACTCCATCTAAATGACTTTCAATATAAAAAAAGCTTGGTAAATATGCAAAGATAAAAAATAAAGCAAAAAGCATCAAAGCGCTAGAAAATAACATTTTTAGTAAATCTTTATGCACAAAATGTCCTAGCTCATGACCTAAAACAGCGATGAGTTCTTTTTCTTTTAAAGCGTTTAAAAGCGTGTCAAAAAGCACTACTCTTTTACTTTTAAATAAACCACCAAAATAAGCATTTAATCTTTTATCCCTTTTACTTGCATCAATAACATAAACACCATTTGTGCTAAAACCACATTTTTGCATTAAATTAGTGATTTTTTCTAATAAATTTTCATCTTCAAGTTTTTTCATTTTGTTAAACATAGGTGCAATAAGTGTAGGGTAGATGAGATTTATAATAAGTATGATTATAAAGCTTAAAGCAAAAGCAACGATCCACCAGTATGTGTTAAAAAATTCAAAGCAAAATACTAAAGCATAGATGATTAAAAAGCCAAAAATAAGCATTAGGGCTAAAGATTTGATACTATCTTTAACAAAAAGTGCTAAAGTCATATTTGAAAAGCCGTGTTTTTTATCTTTTATAAAGCTTTCATAATAACTAAGTGGTAAATTTAAAATACTAATAATCAATAAAAATGCAAGTAAAAATAAAGTATTTTCTAAAGTAGAATTTTCTTTTATAAAAATTTCTTTTAAATACAAAAAACCAAAGCTAATCCAAGAAATATTAATTATCAGATTATAAAGATTAGAAAAGATTTTGTATTTTTCATTTTCTATGGCGATATTTGCAGCATTTTTATAATCATGTTCATTTAAAATAATTGCTTGCTTTTCTCTTTCTTTTTTTAAAAAAGAAATTTGCATATAAGATATAAAAATCAAAAAGGCCGTGTAAATACATAAAATAGATATTAAAGTCATATTTTTCCTTAAATAAATTTGAGTAATTTTATCTTATTTAAAATATATAAAGTTAATCAGTACTTTCACTTTTTTCCAAAACCTCAAAATAAGCTTCTTCTAAAATACTAAGTTCATTTTCTAAGGAATTTAGTTTTTCATAAAGGGCATTTATACCTAGCTCTTGATAGATTGTAGGATTGCTTAGAGCATTTTTAATTTCTTTGATTTCTTCTTCTAATTTATGAATTTTATCAGGATATGAGTTTAAAATTTCATTTTCTTTATAGCTTAGTTTTTTACTTGATTTTTCTTTTGTTTTTACACTTGTTGTGGTGTTTGTTTCTAAACTTTTTGAAAATTCTTCAAAGTCTTTGTATTCTTGTTCATTTTCTAAATATTCGCTGTAAGAAAGAACTTCTATATTAATATTTGCATTCTCTTCAAAAGCATAAAGTTTAGTTGCTATTTTATCAACAAAGTATCTATCATGTGAGACAAGCAAAATCGCACCTTCAAAAGAAAGTAAATATTCTTCTAAAATATTAATCGTAGCTATGTCTAAATCATTTGTTGGTTCATCTAAGATTAATACATCATATTCTTTAGTAAAAAGCAAGGCTAAGGCAACTCTGTTTTTCTCGCCCCCACTTAACACACTCACACTTTGTTCTAAAAATTCTTTTGGAAATAAAAATTGTTTTAAATACCCATAAACATGCATATTTTTACCACGCACTTGAATATGATCACCACCATTTGGGCAAAAAATTTCTAAAAGTTTTTTATCAGTATTGAGTAAGCTTCTACTTTGATCAAAATAGCCTATTTTAACTTCACCTCTTTTAATTTCTCCGCTATCAAGCGGAATTTGATCAAGTAAAATTTTTAAAAAAGTAGATTTGCCACAGCCATTTTTACCTACTATAGCTATGCGTTCACCTTGTAAAATTCGTGCATTAAAGTCTTTAAAAAGTGTCTTGTCTGCTATGGATTTTGAGATATTTTTAAGTTCAAAAAGCATTTTTTTGCGATTTTGACTTTGAGTTTGATTGAAATTTTTACTTGCTCTTTTGATTTCAAGTTGTAAGCGTTTGATAGCTCCTGGATTTTTCTTAGCTTCTTCACGCATTTTAAAAATGCGTTCTTTACGTCCTTCGTTGCGTTTAAGTCTAGCTTTAACTCCTCTTCTTAGCCATTCTTCTTCGCTTTTTAATTGCTTAAGTAAGGTTTCGTGGCTTTTAGCTAAGGAGGCTAAAATAGCTGCTTTTTTTTCTAGATATTGCGTATATCCGCCCTCAAAAATGCTTAATTTTCCTGCTTCTATTTCTACACATTTTTGTGCTATCGCATCGATAAAATATCTATCGTGAGAGATGAAAATAACACACATTTTAGAAGCTTTTAATCTTTCTTCTAAAAAGCTACTCATATATACATCTAGATGATTAGTTGGCTCATCAAGCAATAATATATCAGGATTTTTCAGCAAAAGCGTGCAAAGTCCTACGCGTCTTATCTCGCCTCCACTTAAAGAGCAAAGTATTCTGTCTTTATACTCTAATAGTTTAAACTCTTCTAGTATTCTTTGTATTTTTTGGTCTAAATTCCATGCATCTTTTGAATCTATAAATAAACTTAATTCATCTACTTTTTTTAAATATTCTTTATTTTCAGGATCAAGAGCTAGTTTTTCGTTATAGTTTTCAAATTCTTTTAAGGCTTGGTAAATTTCTTCAAGTTCTTTTTTGATGGCTTCGCTCACGCTTAAGGTGCTTTCAAAGCTTACTTGTTGGCTTAGTATGCCTATGCTAGTGTTATTTTGTTTAATCATTCTACCGCTATCTAGTTTTAAAGTTCCCATAAGAGTTTTTAAAAAGCTTGATTTTCCTTCGCCATTTTTGCCTATAATGGCGATTTTTTCTCCTAAATTTGCACTAAAATTTGCATTTTCTAAAACTATTTTTGTATTAAATTTCTTATTTGCATCGATTAAATCTATTAAAGCCAAATTTCTTTCCCAAATGTTTTTTTGCGATTTTACTTTAAAAAGTATTAATTTTGCTTAAATAAAATTACACTATGAGAGTGTTTGTTTTTTTTACTTTATTAGTTTTATTTTTTGCTTTGGCAAATTGGTATATTTATAAAAGATTTTTAAGTAGGGTTGATTTTTTAAAACCTTATAAGAAGTTTGTATTAGCTCTTGTTTTAATAGTTTTTGCATGTGAATTAATCTTTTTTGTAAATATGCGTGGGGGGTTTTTGCATGAAAAGCTTTATTATATTTTAGCGATTTTTCCTACTGTTACTTGCTTTTTTTTGCTTTTTGGAATAGTTTTTGAAATTGGTTCTTGGATTTTTTTTAATGAAAATAAAAAAGAGCAAATTTTTAGCCTTCAAAGAAGAAAGTTTTTGAAATTAATTTTTGATTCTTGGCTTATTATACTTAGCGTTAGTATGGTGTTTAAAGGCTTTGTAAATGCTATCAGCACGCCTAAGGTTAATGAGGTAGATATTAAAATTAAAAATTTAAAAGAAGATTTAAACATAGCTTTGCTTTCTGATGTGCATTTAGGGAAAAATTTAGGTGAAGATTTTTTAAAAATCTTAATCGATGAGGTTAATGCTTTAAACGCTGATATAATCATCATAGCTGGGGATTTAATCGATGCAGATATAGATAGTATGTCTTATATTAATTTATTAGAAAATTTTAAATCAAAATATGGTACTTATTTTGTTTATGGAAATCATGAGTATTATAATGATATAAATGCGATAAGCAAAAAGCTTAAAACGCTTAAGAATTTCAAAGTTTTAGAAGATGAAAGTATTGATTTTTGGGATTTTACTTTAAGTGGGACTTTGGATTTGGCTGCTAAACGTTTGGGTTTTAAAGAAAGCAATATAGAAAAAATCAAAACTCAAATCAATCAAGAAAAAGTTAATATTTTAATCACGCATCAGCCAAAATATGTAAAAACTTATGATGTAAGTGGGTTTGATTTGATTTTATCAGGACATACACACGCAGGACAAATTTTTCCTTTTTCTTTGCTAGTATATTTAGAACAAGGCTTTGTGTATGGGCTTTATAAATTAAGTAAAGATAGTTTGCTTTATGTAAGCAGTGGGGCTGGATTTTGGGGGCCTGCTGTGAGATTTTTGGCTCCTAGTGAGATAGCTTTGATTAGATTAAAAGGAGAATAAGTGGGATTTAGCAATAGTGCTTCAAAAATGTTTGGAATCATAGCAAAATATAAATTTCCAAAAATTATACAAAAAAATATAAATAAAGCTTATGTAAATGCTTTCAATATCAATATGAGTGAATTTAAACCCTTAGAAGAATACGAGAGTTTAAATGTTTTATTTACAAGAACTTTGTTAAATGAGCGAGAATTAGAAGATGGCTTTATAAGTCCAAGTGATGGTAAAATTTTAGAACTTGGAAGTAGTTTTCAAAATGATTTAAAAGAAAATTTAGCCTTTAGCATTAAAGGTTCAAGTTATAGTATAGAAGAGCTTTTAAAAAACTCAGCTAGTAAAGAAGAATTAGAAAATGGCATAGATTATGCAAATATTTATCTATCTCCAAAAGATTATCATCATTATCATGCACCTTGTAATATGCAAATTTTAAGTGCTACATATATGAGTGGGGCTTTATTTAGTGTGAGTGAGGCAAAGTTAGCTAAGATTATAAACCTTTATACTAAAAATGAAAGAGTAGTTTTAAAGTGCTTAGTGGAAGGAAAATTTATACTTTGGATGGTATTTGTGGGTGCGCTAAATGTAGGTAAAATGCATTTTAGCTTTGATGCTAGCATACAAACTAATGCTGCAAATTTTGATTTTACTCATACTTATGAAGATCTTTTAGTAAAAAAAGGTCAAAGACTTGGAAATTTTGAGCTAGGTTCGACGATAGTTTTAATCGCTCAAAAAGGATTTTTAAAATTTAGTAAAAATGCTTATGAGCAAGTTGAATTTTCTAAGAAGATTGCGGACTTTGCTTAGTCTCATCTTCATTAGCAACTTTATATAAAAAGGCAAAAATTTCAGCCACTGCTTTATACATATTAGGTGGGATTTCATCGCCTAAGTCAAGCTTGCTAAGAACTTCTACTAAGTCTTTGTCTTCTTTTATAGGTATGCCATTTTCTTTAGCTAAAGAGATGATTTTAGCAGCGTTTTCACCTTTAGCATTAGCTAGAATTTTTGGTGCATTTTGATCTTCTTTGTTGTAACCTAGCGCAACGGCTTTTTTTGTTTTTTTAGCCATTTTTAAGCCCTTGTATCAAAACCCATATTAAAGTCATTATATTCTTCTTGATTGTGAAATTTACTTTTAACTATATCACTGATGAAAAAATTAGAGCTTAGAAGTCCTACTTTAACTAAGGCTTTTTTTAGCTCATGTGCTCTTTCATAAAGTTTTTTTCTAAAATTAGCATTTTCTATCATCATATTTATATCAATGTATTTATCATTACTTAGTGATAAAAATACATTGATTTTTCCTAATTTTTCAAATTCAAGATTAATTTGTGCATAAAATTTATCTTTTTTACCGCGTTTGAAAACTACATTAGATTTTTCTAAATCATCCCAAAAGAAAGGTAAAAAAGTATGAATGCTATTATTAGCTAAAGATAAAAGCTGATTAAACTCAAGCTGAGCTATAAGACGATTTGCTTGATTTAGTATGCTTTCATTGTCTAAATTTTTAGCCAGATTAGAAACTTGTAAAAGAGTGGATTTAATATCTTTTTGTAATTCTGAAGAAATTTCTGTGGTATCTTTTGGGGTAATTTTTCCAAGATCTTTTATAGAAAGTTCTAATTTTTTTTCTATATTTTTTATATCATCTAAAGAATTTTTTGCTTCATAATTTTTAGGATCTAAAGCTTTTAAAACCTCGTTGAGTTTTCTTCCTATTAGGCCTAGTTCTTTGTTAAGATTATTTAAAAGCTCTTCTTGTAGATTTTGGCTAAAATTAAGATTTTTACTTACATTTTGTTTAAAAATATCTTCTAGTAAAATTTTACCTGAAGCGCTTTTAAATATATCTTCTAATTTGGTATTATTTGCTTGTAAATTTTGACTTTTGTTATCATTTTTGCTTGGTTCTTCAGCATTTTTTTGTGGTGTTTTTGGCTCTTCTTTGGGATTTTCTTTGATATCTTTGCTTTGTGGTGTTTTTTCTTCTTTTGTGTTTTGAATTTCTTTATCTTTTACTATGCTTTCTTGTTTTTGTTGAGCTTCTTTTTTATCCTCTGTGTTTTTTTGCGGAGTTTTTATTTCCTCTTTTGACTCTTCTTTGATGTCTTTAGTATGTGGAGTTTTATTTAAATTTTCTTGTGTTATTTCAGTTTTGTTTTTATGATTTTTTATGTCTTTTAAAAGTATTATAAGATCTTTAATGCTTTGACTAAGCTCTTTTAATATATGCGTATTTTGAATTTTTATATTTTCAGGTTTGGCTAGTTCTTTGTTGATAAGTGCTAAATTTTTACTGAGATTTTTAATGAAATTATTAGCAATATTTTGTAGCTTTTCTTGACTAATGGAATTTGGATTTTTATTGATATAGTTTTTAAAATTTTCTATTTTATCAAATAGTTTAAAAAGTGTCTTGTAGTTTGTATTTTCTAAAGAAATTTTATTATCTTTTTTATGATTTTGTAAGATATGAATAAGTTCTTTTAAGGTGCTTGTGGTATCAAGATTTTTAAGATCTAAATTACTTATATCGCGTTTTAGATTTTCACTAGTAGCCCCTTTTATGGTGTTTAAAAGATTAAAAAAGCTTTGTGGTAAATTTTGCTCTTTTAAAGAATGATTGAGTTTTGCTTCTAAAAATACACCTGAATTTTTAACCAAGGATGAAAGATTTTTATTGTTGATATCTTTAGCAGGTTTAACTAGATCTTCTAAAACTTTAAGTGGTTTTTCAAATTCAGGATTTTTAGAAAGCTCTGCTTGAAGTTTTTTAATTTCATTAGCAAAATTAGGTGCAAAATTTAAATCTTTGTGATTTTTTAATACTGCTAAATCAGGATCTTTGTTGGTTTTGATTTGATCTAAAAGTTTATTTAATAATTCTTGTAATTTTTGATCGATTTTTCTTACATAATCTTTAGGTAATTTGACTTCAGGATCATTTTTAGAAAATAAAGGATTTTTTAAAGCATCATTGAGTGAGGTTTTTTTGTCTGATTTCTCACTTTTGTTGTCTTTGTTTGTTTCGTTTTTTGCAAATTGAGTTTGATTGTTAGAAATATTAGTTATCATCTAGCATTACCATACTACCTGGTTTTCTTTTAAATTTGGTTAGATTTTTAAATTTTGGTTTATCTATAGCAAAGGCAATTAAAACAGTTAATAAAACGATGTAAAAATACATAAAACCATTGCCTTCAAAATAATACATCAAAGTTCCAAGTATAGCAGGCGCAAATAAAGCACCAAAAGAATAAGTAAAAAGAACGGCTCTACCTAGCTCAACTCTTTTGCTAGAATCATCAAGCATATCATTTGCTCTAGCTAAAGAAAGAGCATATAAACAACACATTCCCATACCTAGTAAAAAGCCAAAAAAGTATTTTAAATAAATATTATAGCTTAATAATAAAATACAAAGTATAGCACTTAAAGCGGTAAAAGCGCATAAAATAATAGCAAATTTACGACTAATTTTATCAGAAAGGGTTCCGATGAAAAGTTGAGATATAAACCCTCCTAGCATGGTGCAAAATATAAAAATCGAAGCTTCTTTTGCGCCAAATCCTTGTATGAGTATAAATAAAGAAGCCATGGAGAAAAATCCATTCAAAAGCATACCTGCTATAAAGCTTGTCACTAAAGCTAAAGGCACTATATCAAAAACTTTAGGGATGGAAATTTTGGTTTTTTGTGGTAAAACCGGCTCTTTAATACGGATTAAAAACAAAGGAATAGAAGCAAACATAATAAAACTAGCGCTTAAAATAAATACTGTATTACTTGGAAAGTCAAAGGACATAAGTAAAATTCCAAAGCCTGATGATGAGTAAAATACTACTTCATAAAAGGCTATTACTCTTGAGCGAATAGCATTTTTTGCTTTTTCATTAAGCCATGATTCTATGACCATTAAAAGTGCATAATAGCAAAAACCAAGTAAAAATCTCAAAACCATCCAAAAATATAGATTAGAGTTTAAACTATGAAGCATAGTGGCTATACCAAAAATAATGGCAAAAATTCCAAAAGATCTTATATGTCCTACTTTAGAGACTATCCTATGAGCACTAATAGTGCTTACCATAGCACCAAGAAAATAACAACTTCCTATTATCCCTATATAAAAATTACTAACATCGTTATGTTTTAAAATAATTGCTATAGAATTTACCGTTAAAGCACTTCCTATAAAAACAAAAATCATACCAAAAAACAATGCAGTTAATGATCTAATCGTTCTCTTTGAGCTCAACATTTTCTTATTAAAAAATTATATATTAATACCGCTATGGGTGTGACAAACATTGCACAAAACAAGGCAAAAATACTCATTAAGCCTTGAAACTCTAAAAATAAAAATCCTGCTATTAAAAGCACATAAGCAAAAATTTTAAACAAAGAAAAAAAAGCTAATGCGTTTTTAAAAATACTTTTAAATTTTGGTTTTAAATCGTCATCTATATGGATAAATTTTATAATTTTTGGCAAAGAATATTGTTTTTTAGCAAAAATTTGCAAAGGTCTTTGTATAAAATCATAATTTTTAGCTGCTTTAAAAATAAAATTTTTATAATTTAAAAAAGATACCAGAATGATTAAATTTTGAGCCAAAAAGCCAAATTCAAAGCTTATAAAGGTTTTAAAGCTTAATTCTTTATAGAAAAAAACTCCTGCTAAGAAAAGTAAATTTAATCCTAGCAAGAGTTTTAGTAAAATTTTAGGCTTTAGGATCATTTTTTAAATCTTTATAGCGATTTTCTTCTTTAAATTCCTCGTAGCTTTTTACTTGTGCTTTGTAAGCTTTATAGACATTTAAAATCGCCGCAGCTACTCCTATAAAAACTCCTACCCAAAAAAGCCAAACAATGCCGGTTAAATTTTTTAAAAAATAGCCTATGCCAACCCCGATTAAAACAGCTACAACCATGGATATGCCAAGGCTTAATCCATCTGCAGCTTCTATACCTTTGCGAATGATTTTTTGTCTTTTATTCATAGGGCTTTAAAACTTTCTTGTGCTGCTTGTATAGTTTTATCGATGATTTTTTTATCCATGCATTCGCAAATAAAACCTGTTTCAAATTGAGATGGTGCTAAATACACGCCTTTGCTTAGCATTTGCGCGTGAAATTTAGCAAATAATTTAGTATCTGATTTTAAAGCATCTTGATAATTATTAACAGGGTTTTTACAAAAGAAAAATCCAAACATAGAACCAACGCAATTAACTTGCAAAGGAATTTTACAATCATTTGCAGCTTCTTTAAAGCCTTGAGTAAGTCTTTTACCTAGTTTTTCTAATTTTTCATATAAACCTTCATAATTTCTTGCTTTTTTTAAGCTCGCATAACCTGCAGCCATAGCAAGGGGATTGCCACTTAGTGTTCCTGCTTGATATACCCCGCCCAAAGGACTTAATAAATCCATAATCTCAGCTCTTGCAGCAAAAGCAGCCGCAGGCATACCTCCGCCTATAACCTTACCAAAAGTTACTATGTCAGCTTTTATATTATTAATTCCAAAAGAACCTAGGTATGAAGCTCTAAAGCCACTCATAACTTCATCAAAAATTAAAAGAATTTGATGCTCATCACATAGTTTTCTTAGTTCATGTAAAAATTCTATTTTAGCAGGCACTAAGCCCATATTTCCTGCAATTGGCTCTATAATGATACAAGCTATATTATCATCATTGTTGATTAAGTTCTTAACGCTTTCAATGTCATTATAAATAGCTACTAGAGTATTTTTAGCTACATCGGTTAAAACTCCTAGTGAACTTGGGGTATTAAAAGTAGCTGCACCGCTTCCAGCGCTTACTAATAAAGAATCAGAATGCCCATGATAACATCCTTCAAATTTAATGATTTTATCTTTTTTGCTAAATCCTCTTGCAAGACGAATAGCGCTCATAGTAGCTTCTGTGCCACTGCTTACAAAGCGTATTTTGTCTAAATGCGGCCAATCTTTTAAGATAAATTTGGCCAATTTAGTTTCAGCTAGGGTTGGTGCGCCAAAGCTTGAACCATGTTCTAATGCTTTTTTACAAGCTTTTTTAATATCCTCATCACAATGCCCAAAAAGTAAAGGCCCCCAACTTTGTACATAATCTATATAAGTATTATCTTCTATATCGCTAATATAAACACCTTTTCCTTGCTTGATAAATAAAGGATTGCTACCCACGCTAGCAAAAGCACGCACAGGAGAATCAACCCCGCCTGCTATATATTCACAAGCTTCTTCAAAAGCTTTTTTATTATTTTTCATTTTTTACTCCTTTTGTTGTTAGTAATATAATCATAAAGTGATTTCATTTCATCTTCTGTTAATGAGTAAGTTGGCATAATGCTTTTTGCCTCTTGAGGTTGGCTTAGAATTTCTCTAAAACGTGTATAAGGAGTGTTTTTAATACTTGGCACTATAAAAGGAGTTTTTTCTCCATTTTTAGTATAATATCCTAGTATTTGTTGCCCTCCATCACCATGACATTTAGCACAACTTATGCCTCTTGGGTTTTTGTAAAGGGATTCTTGGTATTCTTTAGGTGAGATAAAATCTTCAGCCCAGGCACCATAAACTATAAAAAACAAAAATAAAATAATTTTCATTTATCACCTTTAACAAAAAAGAAGTTTTATTATGATACAATTTTTTAAGTTAAAGAAAGCTATAAATTTAAGGAAAGAAATGACACTTTTAGATGGTAAAAAGCTAAGTGATGAGATAAAAAATAATCTAAAACAAGAAGTATTAGAACTTAAAACCCAAAGTATAGAGCCTTGTTTGGCTGTGATTTTAGTAGGTGAAGATCCTGCTAGTGCTACTTATGTGGGTTCTAAAGCAAGGGCTTGCGAGCAGTGTGGGATTAAGTCTTTGGTTTATAGACTTGATGTAAACACAACTCAAAATGAGCTTTTGGCTTTGATTAATGCCTTAAATCATGATGATAGTGTTGATGGGATTTTGGTTCAGCTTCCATTGCCAGCACATATTAATAAAGATATAATCTTAGAAAGTATTAATTTTAATAAAGATGTGGATGGTTTTCATCCTTTTAATGTTGGGAATTTAAATTTAAATTTAAAAGGTGGTTTTTTGCCATGTACACCTTTGGGTGTTATGAAAATTTTAGAGCATTATGATATAAAATTACAAGGTGCTGATGTAGTTGTAATAGGAGCTTCCAATATAGTAGGTCGTCCTATGGCTACGCTTTTATTAAATGCTAATGCTAGTGTGAGTATTTGTCATATTTATACGAAAGATTTAAAAGCTTATACAAAAAATGCTGATATTATCATCGTAGCAGCAGGTTATCCAAATCTTTTAAAAGAAGATATGGTTAAAGAGGGTGTGATAGTAGTTGATGTAGGGATTAATAGAGTTGATGGAAAAATAGTAGGTGATGTTGATTTTGAAAATGTAAGTAAAAAAGCTAGTTATATTACTCCTGTACCAGGCGGGGTAGGGCCTATGACTATAGCAATGCTTTTAGAAAATACTATAAAATCAGCTAAAAATAGGATTAAAAAATGAATTTTTTGAAAAAAATCTATAAATTTACGCAATCTTGGACAGGAACCTTAATAGTTGTTTTATTGATTATATTTTTCTTTATACAAGCTTTTACTATACCAAGTGGTTCTATGAAAAATACTTTATTAGTAGGGGATTTTTTATTTGTAAAAAAATTCTCTTATGGTATTCCAACTCCACATATTCCTTGGGTGGAAATTCCTGTTTTACCTGATTTTAATAAAAATGGACATTTAGTAAGTGCTGAGGGTCCTAAAAGAGGAGATATTGTAGTATTTAGATATCCACATGAGCCAAAAATCCACTATGTAAAAAGATGTGTGGCTAAGGGTGGAGATGAGGTTGTTTTTGCAAATAAAACCTTATATGTGCGTATGGTTGAGGGTGATGAGTATATGAAAGATTATTATCCTAATAAAACAAAAATCATAGGCGGAAGACTTTTTGTAAAAGAACCTTTTGTGGAAAAAGGAATACATTATGATTCTAGAGTGGATATAGAAAGTGTATTTTTTCGCTATTTAAATTTGGGTCAATTTGCTATGAAGCCTGCTTCTTTCGATGAATTAGGTGTTAATAATATTTATGGTTTTAATGCATATTATTATAAGGTGCCTGAAAATGAGTATTTTATGATGGGCGATAATCGTGATCACTCTAGTGATAGTAGATTTTGGGGAAGTGTAGATTATAAATATATAGTTGGTCAACCTTGGTTTATTTATTTTTCATGGGATGAAAATAAAAAAGTTAGATGGGAAAGAGTAGGGCGTTTGGTTGAAACTATAGAAAAAGATGAGCAGTTTATCCATCATAATGAAAGCGATATAGAAGCTTTAGAATAATTACTCAAAGAAACAATGTAAAATTTTTTATGTGTAGAAAATGTATAGTTTCTACACAAATTTATAAAAATATACACTCTTAATTTTATTCGTAGATTTTTTTAAGCTCCAAGTTGTAACAATTAACACAAATAAAAATCAAAGCAAAAAATAAAGGATAAAAAATGCTAAGCCAAAGATCTCAAAATTTAGGAGAATCCTTAACTTTAGTAATGACTGATATAGCCAAAACTTTAAAAGCAAATGGTGAAAAAGTTATTAGTTTTTCAGCAGGTGAACCTGATTTTGATACTCCAGAAATCATTAAAAAATCAGCAATTGAAGCTATTGAAAAAGGTTGTGGGGCTTATACGCCAGTTGTTGGCATAAAAGAAGTTATAGAAGCTATACAATATAAATTTAAAAATGATAATAATTTAGAATATAAAGCAAGCGAAATCATTACCAATGTTGGTGCTAAGCATTCTTTATTTATGGCGATTGAGTGTTTGGTTGAAGAAGGTGATGAGGTTATCATACCAAGTCCTTATTGGGTGAGCTACCCTGAAATGGTAAAATTTGCAGGTGGAACTCCTGTATTCATAGAAGGTGAAGCAAAAAATGGCTTTAAAATTACTCCTGAGCAATTAAAACAAGCTATTACTCCAAAAACTAAAGTTTTAATGTTTAATTCCCCATCAAATCCTACGGGTGCTATATATTCTAAAGAAGAAATTACTGCTTTAGCTAAGGTTTTAGAGGGAACTAAAATCGTAGTTTTAAGTGATGAGATTTATGAAAAATTAGTTTATTATGGAGAATTTTGTGCTTTTGCGCAAGTGAGCGAAGATGCTTTAAATAGAACTGTAAGTATTAATGGTCTTAGTAAATGCGGTGCTATGCCAGGATGGCGTTTTGGTTATATGGCAAGCAAAATGAGTGAGTTTAATAATGCTGTTAAAAAATTACAAGGACAAAGCACTTCAAATATTTGTTCAATCATCCAACACGCAGCTTTACCAGCCTTGCTTGGAAAAGCAGATGGTGATATTGAAATGATGAGACAAGCCTTTTTAAAGCGTAGAGAATTAGCGTGTGAAATTTTATCTAAAAGTGATAAGTTAAAATTAGAACAAATTCCACAAGGAGCTTTTTATTTATTTATCTCTTGTAAAGAAGTTGATAGTGATTCTATGAGATTTTGTAAAAGATTATTAGAAGAACAAAAAGTAGCTTTAGTACCGGGCATAGGTTTTGGTATGGAAGGGTATTTTAGACTTTCTTATGCAACTAATGAAAAAGATATTATTGAAGGTTGTGAAAAGATCGTTGAATTTGTAAAAAACTACTAATTTCTTAAGCCTGTTAAAAACAGGCTTTCTTTCAAAAAAAACTTATAAGCAAGTCTTTGGTATGATTATGCAAAAAATATAGGAAAATCAATGGAATTTGAAGTTCAATATAAAAGTGCAAATGCTAGAGCTTGTCGTATAAAAACTACACATAGTGAAATTTTAACTCCCATTTTTATGCCAGTTGGGACTTTAGCTGCGATTAAAAGCTTAGATGCTGTTGATATGAGTGAAATTTTAAATGCAAAAATTATTTTAGCAAATACTTATCATTTGTATTTAAGACCAGGATCTAAGGTAATTAAACAAATGGGTGGCTTGCATGGTTTTAGTAAATTTAATGGTTCTTTTTTAACAGATAGTGGGGGTTTTCAAGCTTTTTCTTTAAGTAAAAATTCCAAACCTGATGAAAAAGGAATTCAATTTAAAAGTCATATTGATGGAAGTTTGCATTATTTTACCCCGCAAAGTGTTTTAGATGCACAGTATGATTTTAATTCAGACATTATGATGATTTTAGATGATTTAGTGGCTTTGCCTGCAAGCAAAGAAAGAATAGAACTTTCTTTAAAACGCACTATAAAATGGGCAAAAGAAGCTATTGATTATCATAAATTAAAGCAAAGCCAAGGTGTGGGAATAGGGCAAAATATCTTTGGTATTATCCAAGGTGGAACGGATTTTGAAGCTAGAAAAATTTGTTCTCAAGCACTTTGTGAGATGGACTTTGATGGTTTGGCTATAGGTGGATTAAGTGTAGGAGAAGAAAATGAGGCTATGTATGATACAGTTGAGGCTATGATGCCTTATGTAGATAACAATCGTCCTAGATATTTAATGGGAGTTGGCACACCTGAAGATTTAGTAGAAAATGTAGCAAGAGGTGTTGATATGTTTGATTGTGTGATGCCAACAAGAAATGCAAGAAATGGAACTTTGTTTACTAGCTTTGGAAAATTTAATATCAAAAAAGCAGAATTTATCACTGATCATGCCCCTATAGATAACAAATGTTCTTGTTATACATGTAAAAACTTTTCAAGGGCTTATTTAAATCATTTGTTTAAAGCTAAAGAATTAACCTTTTTTAGACTCGCAAGTATTCATAATTTACATTATTATTTAGATTTAGTAAAACAAATGCGTGAAGCTATTATCAAAGATGAATTTGAAAATTTTAGAAAAGAATTTTATAGACAAAGAATGTAAATAAAGTGGTACGCCCAAGAGGATTCGAACCTCTGACCTTTTGAACCGCAATCAAATGCTCTATCCAGCTGAGCTATGGGCGCAAAATAAAAGGGTCATTTTATCAAAAAATTCTTAAAATTAGCAAAAACAAGTAATTTTATAGAATTTTTATATTTTTATGCTAATCTTCTTTGAATAATATTTTAGCTTAAGGCAAAGTAATGATACATAAGATTTTAATAGCCAATAGAGGTGAGATTGCAGTAAGGGTAATCCGTGCTTGTAGGGATTTGCATATAAAAAGCGTTGCTGTTTATACTGAACCTGATCATGAGTGCTTGCATGTAAAAGTTGCTGATGAGGCGTATAGAATAGGAACTGATGCAATAAGAGGGTATTTAGATGGCAAAAGAATAGTTGAAATTGCTAAAGCTTGCGGTGCTGATGCTATACATCCTGGATATGGCTTTTTAAGTGAAAATTATGAATTTGCTAAAGAATGTGAAGAAGCAGGGATTATCTTTATAGGGCCAAAATCAGATGTTATTCGTAAAATGGGAAATAAAAATATAGCAAGATATCTAATGAAAAAAAATGGAATTCCTGTGGTTCCAGGTACTGAAAAATTAAATCATTGCACATTAGAAGAAATCAAACTTCAAGCTTTAAAAATAGGTTATCCGGTGATTTTAAAGGCCAGCGGTGGCGGTGGCGGTAGGGGTATACGCGTAGTGCATAAAGAAGAAGATTTAGAAAAATCTTTTGAAGCTTGTAAAAGAGAAGCATTAAGCTTTTTTAAAAATGATGAAGTTTTTATGGAAAAATATGTTATTAATCCAAGGCATATTGAGTTTCAAATTTTAGCAGATAATTATGGTAATATCATTCATCTTTGTGAAAGAGATTGCTCAATACAAAGAAGACACCAAAAAATCATTGAAATTGCACCTTGTCCAAGTATCTCAGAAAAATTAAGAAAAACCATAGGGGTTACCGCAGTAGCTGCTGCGAAAGCTGTAGGTTATACGAATGTTGGGACGGTTGAGTTTTTACTTGATGATTATAATAGATTTTATTTTATGGAAATGAATACAAGAATTCAAGTAGAACACCCAATCACAGAAGAAATCACAGGAATTGATCTTATCACAAGACAAATTCGTATAGCAAATGGGGAAATTTTAGATCTTGAGCAAAGCGATATAAAACCAAGAGGCTTTGCGATAGAAGCTAGGATTACAGCAGAAAATGTATGGAAAAATTTCATTCCAAGTCCGGGTAAAATCACAGAATATTTTCCAGCTTTAGGACCGTCTGTAAGAGTGGATAGTCATTTATATAAAGACTATACTGTGCCACCTTATTATGATTCTTTGCTTGCAAAATTAATTGTTAAAGGTTCAAGTTATGATAGTGCGGTTAATAGACTTGAGAGAGCTTTGAAAGAATTTGTGATTGATGATATTAGAACAACTGTGCCATTTTTGATTGCAATTACCAAAATAAGAGAATTTAGAAGAGGGTATTTTGATACTTCTTTTATAGAAACACATATGGAAGAGCTTTTGGAAAAAACAGAAGATAGATACCAAGAAAATAAAGAAGAAGTAATTGCTGCTATAGCTGCAGCCTTACAAAAGATAAAAGAAAGTAGGCAATCATGAGTTTTTTAGATGAATTAAAAGATATAAAAAAAGCACTCCAAAAAGAACAAGGTCAAACAAAAAAAGAAAAAGTTAAAGCGAGTAAAAGTGGAGTGAGTATGAAAAATGCTGATTTAGATACTATACAAAAAGACTTAGCTAAGCAAAAGGAAGATAAAAAACAAGAACAAGAATTTGAAGATATGTTTTTAAAAGAAGAGCGTTTAGCTAATGAATTTATGGAATTTGTAAAAAATAGCGATATAAAAAAGATCTAATGAATAATATTATTGGTTTTTGTACTTTAGAGGAAGAATGTCCTTATCTTGAAAATAGATATTGTAGAAATGAGTATAATTATGTATCTTTTATTAATAAAGCACAAAATCAAGAATTAGTTTCAAGAGGTTGGCGTCGCTTTGGCTCGTATTTTTCAAGACCAATATGTAATGATTGCAATGAATGTCAAAATTTGCGTATTTTGGTGGAAAATTTCCATTTTAGTAAAAGTTATCGTAGGGTTTTAAAAAAAAATACAGCCACTAAAATAATCTTACAAAAACCTTCTTTAAGCGATGAGCATTTATTGCTTTACGAAAAATACCACCATTATCAAAAAGATAAAAGAAATTGGAAAATTTATGATTTAAATTTTAGAAAATATTATAATCTTTATGTAGATAATGCAGGTACTTTTGGATACGAGCTTGATTTTTATATCGATAATAAGTTGGTTTGTGTTGATTTGATTGATATTTTAGAAGATGGAATTTCTAGTATTTATTGTTTTTATGATCCTGATTTTTCTCATCTAAGTCTTGGTAAATACTCACTTTTAACAGAAATCAAGCTTGCACAATTAAAAAAATTAAAATACATTTATTTGGGATATTTTGTAAAAGGGTGTCAATCTTTATCGTATAAAGCCGATTATAGTCCAAATGAAATTTTAAAACACACTAGTGCTTTAAATGAGCAGGCATTTTTGTGGAGTTAGTTTTATAGAGAGGATTTTATGCAAGTAGTGCAAACTTTAGAATCAGTTAGTGTTAATACTGATGATTTTTTAATGTTTAAATATTTTCAAGATCTTATCCGTAAAAATTTTTCTAAAGTTATAGGTAATAAAAATAAAACCTTATCTTTTTTTGTAGAAAATGAAATTCCTCAAAGAAGATATTTTTTAAAACTTGTTAATCACAAGTATAAAAAAAATACCGGAAATCAAATCGATAATCTCGCTTTTGCACATTATAAAACCTTTAAGTTGAACCTTGCTCAAGCAAATACTTTAAAACCCGTAATCTTTGCTAAAATAGGCTTTGCACAAAAGAATATTTTAATCACACTAAGTTCGAATGAAAAATTATTTGCTGTATATTTAGAGCAGTATTTTAAAGATCATAAAAGCGTGTATGATGAAAAAAATTGTATTTTTTCAGTAGAATACAAAGATGATAATACTTTAAATCTTTTAGAAATTTTAGCAAGTGTGAATGAGCATTTAAAATATTGTGTTGATTTTACGATTAACGAAACTCAGCTTTTAGAATTTAGAAATAAAATGAAAAACAAAGCTAGTACTAATTGGAAATTTAACGCACTAGCAAAGCTTTTTGAAAATTATTTTCAAACACTAGGGTGTAATTCTAGTGATGATTTTGCTACTATTAGACAAAATTATCTTAATTTAGTTAAAATTTATCATCCTGATCGCCATCAAGGTAAAAGTAAGATCGAGCAAGCTTATTGTCGTGAAGAATTTGAGAAAATTCAGCTTGCTTATGAGAGTTTAAAATCTTTATATAAAAATAATACTTGATGCTAAAATAACATCATTTTAAGTTGCAATTTATTAAAATTAACTTTTTTATAAAAATTTAGGGAATAATATTGGTTGCTGATAGAAAGTTATTTTTTTTAAGTTGTATTCTCATAACCATAGGAATACTTTTTTCATATTCTTTAAGTGCTTTTACTGTGCTTTATTTAGAGTATAATGAATTTCACTTTTTTATCAGACAGCTTTTTTTTGGGTTTAGTGGTATAGCTATTATTTATTTTGTTTCAAGATTAAATCCTGATAGTAAAATGGCGCATTATTTAATGATAAGCGTTTTACTCATCTCTTTTTTATTTATACTTATTTTACCTTTTTTGCCCACCTTTCTTGCTACTGCAGCAGGTGGTGCTAAAAGGTGGATTAGGCTCGGCCCTTTATCTATCTCTCCGGTTGAATTTTTTAAAATAGGTTTGATTTATTTCCTTGCTTGGTCTTATACAAGAAGGATTGATGATAGTAAAAAAGCAATCAAGCATGAAGTTTTAATCTTAATTCCTTATTTTATTTTAGCTGCTTTTGTTATTGGTTATATTTATATGACACAAAATGATTTAGGGCAAAGTGTTATTTCTTTTTTCTTGGTTTTTGCTTTAGCTTTTTTTGCAGGAGCTAGCAAAAGGCTTTTTGCTTTTGGTGTGGTTATTGTTGGAATGATTGGGGTTTTAGTGATTTTAAGTAATCAAAGAAGAATTCAGCGTATTTCTGCTTGGTGGGGAAATATCCAAGATGCATTTTTGCCTTTCTTTCCCGATTGGCTAGCAAGCGCTTTAAGAGTAAGCCATAATTCAGAACCTTATCAAATTTCACATAGTTTAAATGCTATAGCTCATGGTGGATTTTTTGGAGAGGGTTTAGGACTTGGAACTTTTAAACTAGGTTTTTTAAGTGAGGTTCATACGGATTTTGTGTTATCAGGGATTACTGAAGAAATAGGACTATTGGGATTAAGCATTATATGTTTTATTTATTTGATGGTAATACTTCGAATTTTTAGAATAGCAGGGCGTTGTGAAAATAAGGTTCATTTTTTGTTTTGCTCAGGCGTAGCTTTGCTTTTGTTGTTTTCATTTTTTATGAATGCCTTTGGGATTATTTCTTTAACCCCGTTAAAAGGAGTTGCTGTACCACTTTTAAGTTATGGTGGTAGTTCGATGTGGTCTATTTGTCTTGGAATAGGTTATGTTTTAATGATTAGTAAGAAAGTAAAAATTTAAATACATTAATTAAAATATATAAAAATTAACTTAAATAAAAAATATTTTATAACAACTCTTTACAAAAAACTTTTTTCTGCTATAATTATGCTCACATTTATTATAAAGGAGGCGGATATGAAGAAATACAGGCGTTTAAACACATTATAATCATTTATCAATTTTATTTTAATTTTAACAAAGGAAAAAAATGAAAAAAATATTATATGTTGTTTTAGCGTTATTTGGTATATTAGCTTTAGGTGCTTGCTCAAGCGATAAAAATCAAGCTAGTGCTTCTGGTGAAAAGGTTTATAAAGTAGGTATAGCAGCAAATTACCCTCCTTTTGATTTTATTAAAGATGCAAAAATTACCGGCTTTGATGTTGATTTGTTAGAAGAGATAGCAAAAAGAGAAAATTTAAAACTTGAATGGGTAAACATGAGTTTTGATGGTTTAATCCCTGCTTTAAAAGCTGGAAAGATTGATATGATAGCTTCTGCTATGAGCTCAACACCACAAAGATTAACAAGTATGGATTTTAGTGATACTTATTTTAATACTAAAAATTTATATTTAAAATTAAAAACAGATTCTAGTATTAGTGATAAGCAAAGTTTAGAAGGTAAAAAAATAGGTGTTCAACTTGGAACTATTCAAGAAAGTGCTGCTAAGGCTATTCCAAATGCTCAAGTGGTAGCTAGCGAGGAAATGTTAGCCGCGATTTTAGCTTTAAAAGCTGGTAAAATAGATGTGGTTTTAACAGATAAAGATATTGGTAAAGGTTATTTAAAAACTAATGAAGAATTAGAAGCATTTTTAGAAGAAAATGATGGAAGTTCAGGTTTTTGTGTAGCTTTTGATAAAGGAAAGCAAAGCGAACTTGTTCAAAAAATCAATGCAGGTTTAGAAAAAGTTAAAGCTGATGGTACTTACCAAAAAATCGTAGAAAAATACGATTTACAATAATTAACTTAAAGCCTTGATACTTGCTTTCAAGGCTTTAAAAAAATACTCTATATCTTCTTTTGTATGCGTATAATGAAAACCTACCCTTAGCCAGCCTGGTTTAGATTTTAATTCTTGATTATCTTTTAGATTGAGTAAATCATGCCCATAAGGTCCCGCACAAGCACAACCTGCTCTTGTTTCTATCTTATAAGTTTTGCTTAATTTATAAGCTAAATCAAAAGGAGAAATTCCTTCTATATTAAAAGCAAAAATAGGTAATCTATGAGTGATATTTTTTGCATATAAGATCATTTTTGGAAAATTTGCACATTGTTTAAAAAAATACTCACAAAGCTCTTTTTCTTTTTTTTCTATATTTTTTAAACCTATTTCATTGCGTACTTTAAAAGCTAAACTTGCTCTAATTAGTTGAATAATTCCAGGTGTACCACCTTCTTCTAAATTTTCAACTTCGCATAAGTATTGCTGAGAGGTTCTTGAAACATAGCCTACAGTTCCACCTGCAGCAAAGCTAGGAGTATTACCACATAGACTTTTTTTAATAGCAAGCAAACCACAAGATCCTACACCTCCAAGTAGCTTATGAGAGCTAATAAACACTGCATCATAAAATTTAGGATCTAAATTAGCATAAGGAGCTAAGGTGGAAATATCAAAAGCAACTATGCCATTATATTGTTTGATTAGAGTATAGATTTTTTTATAATCACTTAAAATTCCTGTGACATTTGAAGCTGCGTTAAAGCTTGCTATAATTTGTCTATTTTTAGATTTTTTTAATAATTTTTCTAAAAAAGCATAATCTAACTCGCCTTTTTTATCTAAGGGTATGCGAACACATTCACACAAAGCCTCTCTGAATGAAAGTTCGTTAGAATGGTGTTCATAAGGTCCTACTATAATCAAAGGCAAGGTGTTTTTATCTGTATTTTTAAAATATTTTTCTTTAATAAGCGGGGGTATGTACAGACCTAAAAGTTCTTGAAATTTTTTAATAGCAGCTGAAGATCCGCTCCCGCAAGCTATAAGGGCAAAGCTATCATCTAAATCAAGGTATTTTTTTAAATTTATTCTTGCATTTTCATAATGTTGCTGTGTGATGAAAGAATTTAAAGAGCTATCTGAATGTGTATTTGCATAGGTAATAAGAATTTTTTTAATTTCCTTTTCTATGCTTTTTAATGCTAAAGCACTAGCTGTAAAATCAAAATAATATATTCCTTTTTTTAAAATAATATCTTTTTTTAATGTTTCAATATTCAAAAATTCCCCCAAAAATTTGTTAAAATTATAACATACAAAATATTTAAAATTAAGGATATAGCTATAAAATTTAGTGAATTTTCAAAGCATTGTGATTCTTTAGAGCTTAAAAGTATTTTTGATTTTTATAGTATTTTTGATGAATTTGAATTTGATTTGAAATTAAGTTTATATGAAAATATCTTAAATGTTTTTATTTTGAAAGCCTTTGATATTTTAGCTGATTTAAATTTAGATGAGAATGCTTTAAAAGCTTTGAGCGTTTTAAGTAAAAATGATAGAAAACGCTATTCTATCAATAAATCCATTCCGCATTTTCAAGCATTAGGACTTATTAATAAGCTTTTAGAAAGAAATATTTTGATTTTAGAAAAAAGTCAAGAAAAACCTATTATAAAAAATAAAAGACAAAAAATTAAAAAAGAATTACGCTCTTATAGTATTCAAGATAAGGTTGTTTTTAAAAACCAAGGATTAAGATTTTTCTTTTATTTTATATATCCTAACTTAAACTTAATTACGATGAAAAAATACAATGAATTAATAGAAATAATCCAAGAAAATTTAGAAAAATATCAAAGTTTTACTTTTGAACTTTTATGTAAAGAATTTTTAGCTAAAAAGCTTAAAGTAGAACAGGTGTATAGTTTTTGGAATTATTACCATGAGGTAGATTTGTATTATCACGAAAATAATTTTTGTGTTTTAGGTGAGGTTAAATTTAAAGAAAGAAAAATATGTAAAAATATTTTAAATACCTTAAAAAATAAGGCAAAGCAGTTGCAAATTCAACCAAATTTGTATGTGCTTTTTTCAAAGCAAGGTTTTAGCAAAGAGCTTGTATTAAATAAAGAACCTATTTTGCTTTTATATACTTTAGATGATTTTGATTTTTTGATTAAGGATTAATATGGATGAAAATATTTTAAAAAGTTTAGATTCTAGTGAAAAAGAAAACTTGCAACAAGGTTTAAAAGCATTAATAGAACAAACCTATGTTATAGAAAATGAATATAAGCAACTTAATGAAAACTACACTGCATTAAGACAAATGGTAAGTGAGATTATAGAGGTTTTACCTATGGCTTTGTGGATTTTAGACGCAAATAAAAATATCATTTTGCAAAATAATTTAGCTACACAAAAGCCAAAGCTTTTAGAATGTATTGATCTTGATAAAACACATTATGAGCTTGAGTTTGATCATAAATTTTATTTAATTAAAATCACCTCTCATACTGATAAACTTATAGTGAATGCAACAGATATTAGTGATGAAAAAAGAAATGAAAGATTGGCTAGTATGGGAACGGTTGCTGCACACCTAGCACATGAAATACGCAATCCTATCGGCTCTATTTCTTTATTAAGCTCTACTTTGTTTGAAAGAAGTGAGTTAAAAAATAAGCATATAGTTTTAGAAATTCAAAAAGCAATTTCAAGAGTAGAGCGTATTGTAAATTCTACTTTGCTTTTTACAAAAGGGGTGCATGTTAATTTAAATGAGTTTAATATAAAAGAATTACAAGATGAATGCGAACAAGCTATTGGAGCTTATAATTATCTAGCTAATATTGATTTTAAATTTGATTTTTTGGATTTAAAAATCAATGCAGATAAATCTTTGCTTGCTTTAGTTTTGCAAAATTTGCTTTATAATGCCATAGATGCTATTGAAGAAAGCGAAAATGATGATGGTTGTATAAAAGTTAAATGTGAGCAAAAAGAAGATAGGGTTTTTATCAAGGTTTATGATAATGGAGTAAGTATCAAAGATAAAAAAATGGTTTTTGAAGCTTTTAAAACAACTAAATTAAAAGGCAATGGTCTAGGACTTTCTTTGTCAAAACAAATTATTGATGTGCATAATGGAGTTTTAGGTTTTGATGAAAATCCAAAATGTTTTTTTATAGAGCTTAAAATTTAAGCTCTATAAAATAAATTTTTTCTTAAAATAATAAAAATATTTGTCCTCATAGCTCAGCTGGATAGAGCGCAGAATTCCTAATTCTGAGGCCGCAAGTTCAAACCTTGCTGGGGACACCATTTAAGGAAAAAGATGTTTCATATAGTCTTAGTTGAGCCTCGTATACCGCAAAATACAGGAAGTATAGGTAGAATGTGCTTTAATGCAGGATTTACTTTACATATTATCAACCCACTTTTTAGTATTGATGAAAAGGCGGTTAAAAGAGCAGGGCTTGATTATTGGAAAAAGTTAAATCCTTTGTTATGGAATAATTTAGAAGATTTTTTAAAAAAATATGAAAAATTTCAAGATAGATTTTTCTTTGCAACAACTAAAACCACTCAAACTTACTTTGATGTAAATTATCAAAAAGGTGATTTTTTGTTTTTTGGAAGCGAGAGTTTTGGTTTGCCTATGGATTTAATGCAAAAAAAATGGGAAAATGCTATTACTATACCAATGAAAGATTGTGGTAGAAGTTTAAATTTAGCTACAAGCGTAGGCATAGTGAGTTATGAAGCTTTGAGGCAAAATTTTGCCTCTTTTGAAAAATTTTAATGATTTAAAACTTGATTTAAAAATTCTTTCAGTCTTTCATTTTTTGGGTTTTCAAAGGCTATTTTAGGACATTCATCTACTGCTATAATGCCTTTATCCATAAAGAAAATTCGATTAGCTACATTTCTTGCAAAGCCCATTTCATGCGTAACTACAAGCATGGTTAGACCTTCTTTAGCTACCTCTTTCATAATGTTTAAAACCTCACCTATCATCTCAGGATCTAAAGCTGAAGTTGGCTCATCAAATAAAATCACATCAGGATTCATCATTAATGATCTTGCTATGGCAATACGCTGTTTTTGTCCACCTGAAAGCTTGTGAGGAAAATAGCTTTCTTTATCACTTAAGCCAACTTTTTTGAGTAACTCTCGTGCTTTTTTTACTGCTTCATCTTTGCTCATGATTTTAGTTTGTACTGGCGCTAAGCATAAATTTTCTAAAACATTTTTATTATTAAAAAGATTAAAATGTTGAAACACCATGCTTACTTTTTGTCGAATTTTATTGATATCTGTTTTTTTATCAAGTATATTGATATTATTGATATAAATATTACCACTATCCGGTGTTTCAAGTTTATTTAAACAGCGTAAAAAAGTACTTTTTCCGCCCCCACTAGGCCCTATAATAGCAATAATATCGCCTTTATGCACTTCAACACTAATGTCTTTTAAAACTTCTAAATCTCCATATTTTTTAATCAAATTTTCTATTTTAATCATGCTTATTTAATCTCACTTCTATAAATCTTGCAATGAGTGTTAAAATTTTAACACTTACATAATACATAAGTCCTGTAAAAATAATAGGTTTAGGGTTGTAATAAATTGCTTGTAAGCTTTTACTTTGCATGGTAATATCCATAACACTAATATAACCTACTATTGAAGTTTCTTTAAATAAAGAAATAAATTCATTCATTAAAGAAGGTAAGATATTTTTAATCGCTTGTGGGAAGATGATTAGTCTCATAGAAGCAGAATAATTAAGCCCCATTGCTCTTGCTGCTTCCATTTGTCCTTTATCTACACTTTGAATTCCACTTCTTACGATTTCGGCTACATAAGCAGAGCTATTAAGCCCAAGCGCGATAATAGCTACATAAAAATTATCACTCCAAGTAGCAAAAATCACTACTGAAAAAATTAAAAGTTGTAAAAGTAGTGGGGTTCCGCGTATGATATCGATGTATTCATCTATAATAAAATTTAAACTTTGGATTTCTAAAAATCTTAAAAATGCTAGGAAAAAACCAAGCACAATGCCTATTAAAATTCCACCCACTGTTAAGCCAAGTGTTGTGAAATAACTATGAACATAAGCTTTAGCTTCTATAGTATAAGCATATTCACCTGTGGCTAAACCATTTTGATCTTTAACTTGTAAAATTTCAATAGGAAATGAAAAATAAGCCCAAAAAACAATAATGGCAAAAAATACAAAAATTTTCATCGTATTTTGTTTCAACTTACACACCTTGTAAAATTTTAAAAATCTAAGTGTATAAAAATTAAGTTTTCTTTTTACTTAAAGGTGTCTTATGTGATTTTATTACTAGTATTTTGAGTTAAATTTTCACATATCTTTAAAAAATAAAATAAATTTAACCTAAAATTATATTTTTTTATGACAAATTCATTTTTTTATGATAAATTTATGCTCAGAAATTATAAAAAAGGAGATAAATATGGATTTGATATCCCAATTTGTTGCCTTTGTGAATAATCAGTATTATTCTATTTTAGTGATTTTACTTATTGTCACAGGGTTTTATTATAGTTATTTGACCGGTTTTGTGCAATTTCGAATGCTTCCTTATGTGTTTGATATCTTAACAGAAAAGCAAGAAAAGCATGAAAAACACCATATTACTCCTTTTCAAGCTTTGATGATTTCAACAGCTTCAAGAGTTGGTATAGGAAATATCGCAGGTATTGCAGTAGCTGTTGTTTTGGGTGGGCCAGGTGCTTTGTTTTGGATGTGGGCTATGGCGTTTTTTGGTGGTGCCTCAGCTTTTGCAGAAAGCACTCTAGCGCAAGTTTATAAAAGCCGTGATGGTAAAAGTTTTAAAGGTGGTCCTGCTTATTATATTAGTAAAGCCTTAAATTTAAAATGGCTTGGAGCTATATTTGCGGTGATTTTGATCATTACTTACGCTTATGGATTTAATGGTCTTCAAAGCCAAACTATGACTTCAGCGTTTGAGTTTTACTATAAAGGCATGGTTGATGCTAGCGAAGTGAGTTTTGCTCAAAGTTGGTGGCCTATTGTAATAGGAGCAATTTTAGCTGTTTTTGCTGCTTATATGTTTTTTGGTGATCATACTAAAATAGGTAAAGTAAGTTCGGTTATCGTTCCTATTATGGCGATGATTTATGTGGGTTTATCTATCATAGCAATGTTTATGAATTTTGATAAAATTCCTGAAGTGTTTTCTATGATTTTTAAAAGTGCTTTTGATTTTGAAGCTATTTTTGGCGGATTTGCAGGTTCTGCTTTGGTTATAGGTATAAAAAGAGGATTGTTTTCTAATGAAGCGGGTATGGGTTCAGCACCAAATGCAGCAGCTTCAGCTCTTACAACTCATCCTGCAAAACAAGGGGTTATTCAGGCATTTTCTGTATTAATTGATGTGATTATTTGTACAAGTTCAGGATTTTTAGTGTTATTTTCACTTGCTTATGCAAATAATATCGGCGTAGATGGTAAGCCTATTTTAACAGCACTGCCTTTGGTGCAAGAATCCATGAAAGAATATTATGGAAATTTAGGTGTGCATTTTACTACTGTTAGTATAGTTTTATTTGCTATTACTTCTTTGATAGGAAATTATTATTATGCTCAAGCAAATATTAAATACCTCACTCAAAATCCTATTATTATTAATCTTTTTAAAGCAAGCGCTGTGCTTATGATTTTTATTGGTGCAAATATGGATTTAAAATTCGCATGGGATTTGGCTGATACTACCATGGCGTTTATGGCTACGATTAATATCATTTCTATTTTATTACTTGGTGGTATAGTAAAAAAGGTATTAAAAGACTTTAGCGAACAAAAAAGACAAGGTAGAGATCCGGTATTTAGCGCTTCAAAACTTGGTATTAAAAACGCAGAGTGTTGGGACTAATGATAGATTATATTATTATCGCTTTGTTTGTAGCTTTTATGGTTTTTCTTGTGTTTGGCTTTAACCGCCAAATGCAAGAAAAAGCTAAACAAAGAGAAGAAAAATTAAAAACAAAGAAAGATTTTAAAAAAAATAGGTAAAATACACTAAAAATTTTTAAAAAAGAGTGTAAAATGAAATTGTTAATAGAAATAGGCACAGAAGAACTTCCTGCTATTCCTTTATTAAAAGAACTTCCAAATATTACTAAAAAATGGGAAAAGATTTTACAAGAGTATCATTTAGAATCTGAATTTAAATTTTTCTATACTCCTAGAAGATTGGTTTTTATCCATGAAAATTTTAAAGAAAAACAAGATGATTCTTTTGTGGAATTTATAGGCGCACCTAGGGCGATAGCTTATAAAGATGGAAAGCTTGCTCAAGCAGGAATTAGCTTTTTAGAAAAAAGTGGTTTAAAAGAAGAAGAGCTTGAATTTAAAGAAATTAAAGGTAAAGAAGTCTTGTATTGTCAAAAACAAGTGCAAGGCTTACAAAGCAAAGCAGTTTTAGCTCAAATGATCGAAGCTTTCTTAAAAAGCTTGAGCTTTGGTAAAACTATGAGATGGGGTGATGGTAGATTTGAATTTATTAGAGCTATTCGCTCGCTTTGTTGTATTTTAAATGATGAATTGATTGAATTTGAAAGCTATGGCGTTAAAAGCGCAAAAAGTACTTTTGTGCATAGAAGTGCTAGTTATGATTTGATAGCTTTTGCGAATATTGATGAGTATTTTAAAACTTTAGAGCAAAATTATATTATTTTAGATCAAGAACAAAGAAAAAAGCTTATCATTGAACAGTTAAAGACACTTGAAAAAGAAAATGATATTACTATTGCAGAAGATGATGAGCTTTTAGCCGAAGTTGTAGCTATCACAGAGTATCCAAAGGCATTATTAGGGCATTTTGAAAAAGAGTATTTAGAAATCCCAAGTGAAGTAATCATCACTTCCATGAGAGAAAACCAACGCTATTTTGCAGTATTTAAAAACAATACCTTAAGCAATCATTTTATCGTAGTTTCTAATGCGGTTTGTGAGGATTATTCTAAAATCATTAATGGAAATGAAAGGGTTTTAAGAGCAAGATTAAGTGATGCGATGTTTTTTTGGAAAAATGACTTAGCGCAAGGCTTAAATAATGATAAAATAAGCCAAATGGTCTATCTTGAAGGACTTGGAACCTTAAAAGATAAAATCATTAGAGAGCAAAAAATCGCTACTAAGCTTTGTGAGGTTTTTGCTAATACCCAAAAAAATGAAATCTTAAAAGCCATAGAATACTCAAAAGCTGATCTAAGTACTCAAATGGTGTATGAATTTACTGATCTTCAAGGCATTATGGGATCTTATTATGCTAAGGCTATGGGTATGAGCGATGAGCTTGCTTTGGCTATTAAAGAACAATACCTTCCAAATGGCGATAATTCAGCTATGCCAAGTAATGAATTTAGCTCTATTGTAGCTTTAGCTTATAAATTTGATACACTTATGGGGCTTTTTTCAATGGGGAAAATCCCAAGTGGTACAAAAGATCCTTATGCCTTAAGAAGAGCAGCAAATGGTGTTTTAAAAATTATCCTAGCTTTAAATAAAAATTTTGATCTTAAGATATTTTTAGAAGCAATAGCTAGCGAATATAAAAGCTTTGATTTGAAAATTTTATTAGATTTTATCTTAGAGCGTTTATATACTTTTTATGAAGTAAATGTTTCTTTTGTTAAAGCTGTGCTTAGCTCTAAAACTTATGATATTATTTATATTAATTCTTGTATTAAAGCTTTGATTCAAAGCGCAAATAGGGCAGATTTTAGTCAAAATTTTGCTACTTTTAAGCGCTTAGCAAATATTGCAGTATCGAGTGAAGCTCAAGTTAATGAAAATTTGTTTAACACTCAAGAGGAAAAAGATTTATATCAAGCTTTTATGCAGTGTAAAACAAAAGAAAATAATACCCAAGAGCTTTTAGAGAGCCTTTTTGCGCTCAAACCACAAATTGATGCTTTTTTTGATAAAGTAATGATTAATGATAAAGATGAAAATATTAAAAACAATCGTCAAGCTTTGGTGTGTGCAATCTATCGTGAGTTTTTAAAAATAGCTGATATTAAAGAGCTTAGTGTATGAGAAGAATTCTTTTTTTTCTATGTTTTTTGATTTTTACTTTAGAAGCTAGTGAGATTGAGCTTGTAAAAGGGCAAGTAGTTTTTTTAGAATTTGATAAAAGTAATTTTTTACAAGTTAGTTCAAATTCTAAAAAACTTCCTTTTTTTGAGTATAAAAATAAAGTTATTGTTAGTGTAGCTATGCCTTATAAAAACCCCAAAGATAGAAAATTAATAGCTGAATTTAAAGATAATTCCAAAGAGGAAATTAATATAAAATTTAGCGAAGGAAATTATAAAAAAGAATTTTTAAAAGTTAGTGCTTTTAAGGTTAATCCACCTAAAGAAACACTTGATCGCATTAGCAAAGAATATCAAGAAGCTATTAAGATTTATAATACTTATACTAATACAGCTTTATTTGAAGGCAATTTTGCATATCCTTTAGAAAGTAAAATTACAAGTGCTTTTGGAAAAGCAAGATTATTTAATGATACTCTTAAAAGTTATCATAGCGGAACTGATTTTAGAGCAGCAAGTGGAACAAAAATTTATGCTAGCAATGATGGTATTGTAAGGATTGCTTCAAATCGTTACTATGCAGGAAATTCGGTAGTGATTGATCATGGATATGGGATTTATTCTCAGTATTATCATCTATCAAAACTTAATGTAAAAGTAGGACTAAAGGTAAAAAAAGGTGAACTTATAGGTTTGAGTGGAGCTAGTGGTAGGGTTACAGGACCACATTTGCATTTTGGAATTTTAGTCAATGGTGTGCAAGTTGATCCGCTTGATTTTATAGCTAAATTTAATGCTTTATAATGATAGCTTTTAGTGAGTTTTTTCAAAATTGGATTGATAAATATTATTCCCAAGCTGTGAGTGTTGGCAAAAATGGAGATTTTTATACTGCAGTTAGTGTGGGAAATCTTTTTGGGGTACTCTTAGCTAATCATTTTTTAAAACTTATAGATGATAAAAAGCTAACTTTACCGGTTGAAGTTGTAGAAATAGGAGCAAATGAAGGGCATTTAATGCTTGATTTTATACAAGCTTTATACACTCTTAGAGCTGATGTTTTAGAGCAGATTGAGTGTTTTATTATAGAGCCGCATAAAAAGTTAAGATGTGTTCAAAAAAAACTTTTTGATGAGTATGATTTGGATGTAAAAATTTATAATTCTTTAGAAGAATGTTATTTTAAAAATGCTTTTTTTTATGCTAATGAATTATTTGATTGTTTTGCATGTGAACTTATAAATGATAAAACAATGGCATATGTTGGTGATGATTTAAACATTGTTTTTAAGCCTATGAGTGAAGATCTTTTAAAAGAATGTGAAAAATATGCTATCACTAATAGTGAGTTTTGTATCTCTTATAAACCTTTTTTATCCAAACTAAAACAAACTTGTGAAAAACTAACTTTTGCATGTTTTGATTATGCAAAAAAAGAAGAAAAAATTAGTATTAGAATATATAAAAATCATCAAGTGTATAATCTTTTTGAAGAGAATTTAAAAGATTTTTTTGCTAAAAGCGATATTACATATAATGTAAATTTTGATCATTTTT
Source organism: Campylobacter sp. W0066.2 (assembly GCF_024723515.1). Taxonomy (NCBI): domain Bacteria; kingdom Pseudomonadati; phylum Campylobacterota; class Epsilonproteobacteria; order Campylobacterales; family Campylobacteraceae; genus Campylobacter; species Campylobacter sp. W0066.2. Next base: position 85,231 of record NZ_JANQCV010000001.1, read on the forward strand.
TACAAGTTTTAAAAGAAGAGGGCTTTGAAGTGTTAGAATATAAAAATCAAAATCAAGCCTTAATTGACTTTGGTTTGGAAGAAATTATTGAGCAAGCTAAAAATACTAACCTCCAAATTTATAAAAACTTTATCAACCAAAGTAAAAATTTGATGTTTAACTTTGGCGATAAGTTTAAGTTTTTAGAATTTAAGATTTAAAATCACTGCTTGTAATATCAAGCCCAAAACCTTTTAAGCCTATAAATTCTTTATCGGTATTTTGACTTAGAAGTTTGATTTTTGAAATTTTTAAATACCTTAAAATTTGCGCTCCTATGCCGTAATTTTTAAATTGTATGTTTTCTTGTTTTTCATTTTTCATGAAAATGATTACACCACCTTTTTGGTTTAAAAACTCAATTTGTTTTAATAATTCATTGAATTTATTAGAAGTTAGAAGCTCAAAGTCACTTCCACTAAGATAAAATTTAACATTCTCACATTCTTTCAAAGTGCCAAAGCTAAAAGCTATGTGTTCATTTTCATTATGATCTTTAAAGGTCATTTTTTTAGCTTTAAAACCTGCTAAAATACTTTCTTCTTCTTTAATTAAAGAAATCAAACTTTCATTTTTTAAACGATACTTGATTAAATCTGAAATAGTAATCATATTAATAATGTGTTTTTTGCAAAACTCAAGCAAATCGCTTCTTCTAGCCATATCTCCATTATCTTTAACAATCTCACATATCACGCACGCTTCTTTTAATCCTGCCAAGCGACATAAATCCACCGTGCCTTCTGTGTGACCTGTTCTTTCTAAAACCCCACCTTTTTTTGCTATCAAAGGATTAATATGACCAGGGCGCACAAAATCACCTGCCTTTGCATTATCATCAGCAAAAATTTTAATCGTCATATCTCTTTCATAAGCACTTACCCCTGTTGTTGCATTTTTTGCATCGACAGTGATGGTAAAAGCTGTTTCGTGATTTGATGTATTTTTAGGTACCATTAAAGGCAGTTCAAATTTTTTAGCTAAGTTCTCACTCAATGCTACACACACCACACCTCTTGCATGAGTAATGGTAAAATTTACTTTTTCTTGTGAGCTAAATTGTGCAGGGAAAATCAAATCTCCTTCATTTTCCCTATCTTCTGCATCCACCATTACCAACATCTTGCCATCTTGAAGTTCTTTTATAGCTTGTTCTACACTAATATATCCCACTATTAATCTCCTTTTTTCTATTTTTTAGAAATTATATAATATTTTTCTTGACATTATGTAAAAAATAATATATAATACCACTTCTAATTTGGAAATTACTTCATTTATTGGGGTATCGCCAAGCGGTAAGGCAACAGGTTTTGGTCCTGTCATTCAGGGGTTCGAATCCCTTTACCCCATCCACTTCATATGATGCCGCGAAGTAGAGCAGTGGTTAGCTCGTCGGGCTCATAACCCGAAGGTCGGGAGTTCAAATCTCCCCTTCGCAACCAATATTTTATAAATAGTTTTTTAAATAATTTGAGTTAGTTACAGAAAAGTCCATATAAGTCTTACTTTTAATGATTTTCATTAGTCTCTTGAATATTTTTATAATTTAATTAAACATGTTAAAAAATTTTAAATTACTTTAATACAAAATACACGAAACAAGAATACAATTTAAAAAGTTTTAATAAAATGGTATTTCTTTATAATTAGAATAAAAATACGAGATAAAATAAAATGGTGGATTTAGCAGGACTCGAACCTGCGACCAACCGGTTATGAGCCGGTTGCTCTAACCAACTGAGCTATAAATCCGCCAGAAGTTAAAATAAAAATGTTATTATATCTTTATTTCCTTAATTTAAATTTAGAATTTTATTTTTACTGCTTTTTCTATTGCTAAATATCTAAAGGTTATTAAATTTTGTAAAATTCCAAAGAAAATCATAAAGGTAGCAAAAGAACTCCCCCCATGGCTAAAAAATGGCATAGGTATACCAACAACAGGGGCAAAACCTATGGTCATTGATATATTTACTGCTACATATATGAAAATAAACAAAGCAATACAATTTGTTACTACTCTTGTAAAATAATCATCTTTGAGCTTATAATTTAAACTCAATAAATGAAAAATGAGTAAGGTATAAAGTAGTATAATTATAACTGCACCAATAAAACCAAATCTTTCAGACAAATATGCAAAGATAAAATCACTCGTAGAAATAGGTAAAAATTTAAAATGTGTTTGTGTGGCTTCATCGGCTTTTTTTCCACTCAAACCACCGCTTCCTATAGCGATGATGGATTGTTTTACATGGTAACTCGGCTCTTCAGCTAAGAAATCATGAATTCTTTGTTTTTGATAAGGCTTTAAGAAATCACTATAAATAATAGGTGAGGCTATAGCTATAGCTAAAAAAATACTAAGCCAAATTTTATAATTTACTCCGATGATGAAAAGTGTTCCAAAGCCTACTATTAAAAGTACTAAAGCTGTTCCTAAATCAGGTTCTCCTGCTATAAGTAAAAATGGGAGTAAAATATAAAAACTTAGCTTTAAAAATTGTTTTAAACCATAGCCATTATGAGGTGGTGGATTTTGATAAATCAAATAAGCTAGCATTAAGATAAAAGAAGGCTTAAAAATTTCAGAAGGCTGTATGGTAAAATGTGTAAAAGGTATTTCAAGCCATCTTCTAGCTCCAAGTTTTTCAACACCAAAAATATCCACGCTCAAAAGCAAAGCTATATTGATCCAATATAACACAGGTATAAGCCACATTAATCTTCTTAAAGGTATAAAGAAGAAAAATGCAAATCCTGCAAAACCCACTAAAGTATAGATAAATTGTTTTTCAGCTAAGCGTGTATTTGCTTCATAAATTAAAAGAAAAGATATAGTTATGATAGGTAATACTAAAAGAGGTTGAACAAAATCAAAATGCGTTAGAATTCTTCTATCAAGTTTTATCAAAGCTACCCTTTTTTACAAAATATTGTGTAATTATATGCTAAAATTGCAAATTTTATCACAAGGAAATATAATATGCTAAAAATTTCATCACTTTGTGAAGAAAGATTGGATATTTTTTTATCAGATATACTTAAACAAAGTCGTTCGCAAGTTGCTAAACTAATCAAAGAAAATTGCGTATATATTAATGAAAAAATAGAAAATAAAAGTTCTAAAAAAATAAAACAAAAAGATGAAATAAGTATTTTTTTACCTTTAATAAAAGAAGCCAAGGAAAGTTATACTCCTGAGTTTGATATAGAAATTTTATATGAAGATGATGATGTTTTAGTTTTAAATAAAGCTCCTAATGTTGTCGTGCATGGTGCAAGTAGTGTTAAAGAAGCGACTTTAGTGGATTGGCTTTTGCATAAGGGCTATGCTTTATCAAATTTAAACGGAGAGCATAGAGCAGGACTTGTACATAGACTTGATAAAGGCACAAGCGGAGCTATCATCATAGCTAAAAACAATCAAGCACATCAATTTTTAGCAAATCAACTTTTAGATAAAAGCATGGGTAGATTTTACCTTGCTTTGAGTGAATTGCCTTTGAAAAATGATAAAATGAGTAATGAAAAAGCTATTATGCGTTGTCCCAATAATAGGCTTAAAAAAATTACTACAAATGCTAAAAATCCTTTAGCAAAAAATGCAAAAACAGATTTTATAAATTTATTAAGTGCTAAAAAATGCTCTTTAATAGCTGCTAAGTTATACACAGGAAGAACCCATCAAATCAGGGTGCATTTGGCAGATTTTAATCGCTATATTTTAGGAGATGAATTATACGGATATAAAGGAAAAATAAAGTATAATAGAGTAATGCTTCATGCGTATTTGATTTATTTTATTCATCCTAGGACTAAAGAGTTAATGTTTATAAAAGCTCCTATGTTTGATGATTTTTATCAAATTTTAAAAGAAAATTTTACACAAGGAGAGATAGATGAAAAAACTTCACTGGATTATCTTAAGTTCTGCTTTGGCTTTTAGTGCTTGTAGTACAACTATGAGTTCGCCTCAAATTGCTCAAGTAAATGATACTTTACCAAAAATTTCAAATATTAAAAGTATAAGTGATATTACAAGCATAGCTTTTGAATGGGAACCTTTGTATGATCAAAATATAGCAGGATATTATATTTATAGAGCAAATGCAGCTGGTGCACCTATGGAGCTTATAGCAAAAATCAAAAATAAATTTCAAACTCATTATACTGATACAAATTTAGAGCCAAATACAAGGTATTATTATTCTATGAAAACCTTTAACGAGCTTGGACAAGTTTCTCAAGATGGTGTGAGTATAGAAGCTTTTACAAATAGAGTGATTGATCCAGTGCCTTTTGTGCAAGCTATTGTTGGTTTGCCAAATCGTGTAAAAATAGTTTGGAGACCACACCCTGATGTAAGAGTAAACTCATACATCATTGAGCGTGCAAATATGAAAGATATGAAATTTAAAGAATTAACTAGGGTTAAAAATCGCTTAAGTGCTGAATATATAGATGATTCATTAAAACCTGATGAGAGTTTTCAATATAGAATCATAGCTTTAACTTATGATGGTATTAAAAGCACCCCAAGTAAGATAGTTGAATCAACCACCAAAGCGCTTCCTCCTATGGTAAGTAATTTACAAGCAAGTAAAGACGCGCCAAGAAAAATCATTCTAACTTGGGATAAAATTGATTATGCTGATTTTGCTTATTATAAAATTTATTCAAGTTCAACTACCTTTTTACCTTTTAGTGTGGTAGCTAAAACTTCTGAAAATACCTATGAAGATGTAGTTAAAGGTGTGGCTGAAAAAAGATATTATAAAGTTAGTATGGTGGATAAAGATGGCTTGGAAAGTCCTATAGCAAGTGAGCCTGTAGAAGGTATTACCTTAGGGGCACCATTAGCACCAAGTATTGTTTTGTGTGCTGTTGAAGATGATGGCATTAGAGTTGAATGGGTTGATAATGATGATAGAGCTAAAGAATACATAGTTAAACGAAGTGGTGGCGGAAGTAATGCTGTGTTTAAAGAGATTAAATCTAAACAATTAAAAGACATCACAGCAGTTCCTGGAAAAGTGTATAGTTATGAAGTTATAGCTATTGATGCAAATGGTATAGAATCAAAAGCTTCTGATAAATTTACAGCGGTGAAATAATGCCAAATTTTAAGTGTAAAATTTTAAATGAAATTCAACTTCCTTTTGAAAAAGATGGGGTTGAATTTTTATGGCTTGCTAAAGGTGAAAATGTAGATTTGCTTTTTACGCGCATAAAACAAGAAAACTTTTTTTTGCAAATTAAAAAAGATGAAAAAAAACAAGAATGGCTTATTAAAGGTGAAAAACATACTAAGCCTTCGCAAATTGGATATTTGCAAAAAGCCTTACTTGTGTTTAAAGAAAATTTCACTCAAGATGTAGTTTGTGAAGCTGTGGCATTAAAACATACAAGGTTAATCCAAAAAACACCTTTAATTGCTAATGATTTAAAAGAATTACTAGAGCAAATAAAAAACAAAAAGCAAATTTATATTGAAATAGGCTTTGGAAGTGGTAGGCATTTACTTTATCAAGCAAGATCAAATCCTGATGTTTTGATAATTGGTATAGAAATTTACACCCCTGCGTTAGAGCAAGTAGCTAAACTTGCCTTAAGTGAAAACTTAAATAATGTTTTATTAATAGAAACTGATGCAAGATTATTATTAAGCGTACTTGAATCTAATCTAGTAGATAAAATCTTTTTGCATTTTCCTGTCCCTTGGGATAAAAAGCCTCATCGTAGGGTAGTGGGGTTAAATTTTGCAAATGAATGCGCTAGAGTTTTAAAAGAAAATGGACAATTTGAACTAAGAACAGATAGCTTTTTGTATTTTGATTTTACCTTAGAAACTTTTTTAACTTTTTCACATTTAAAAGCTTTAATCAAAAAAAATGAAAATTTAGAAATTTCAAGCAAATATGAAGATCGATGGAAAAGGCAAAATAAAGATATATATGATTTAATCATCAGTGGTTTTAGTAAGAGTGAAAGTTTAAGTAAGGATCAAAAATTTGCTATTGAAGATTTAAGATTAAGCACAGAAGAATTAGTTTGTATAAAAAAGAATTTTAAAAATGAAGTTTTTAAAGGTGAAGATTTTTTCTTACATTTTGAAAAAATATACATTAAAGATGATGAGCTTATCATCAAAATAGCTTTTGGCGCTTTTTACAAGCCTGAACATGTTTATATAGCTTTAAACACACAAAAAATAGAATTTATCTTTGAGCAACCCTTTAAAACTAAAGAAAATTTAAAAGCTATAGAAAAATTAAGAGAAATATTGTATTCTTATATCAAATAATAATTTATAAAATAAATAAGGAAAAAGCAGTGATGATAGAAGCTAAAAAGCTTTGTCTTGGTTATGATGAACTTGTTATAGAAAATGCTAGTTTTTCACTAAAAGATAATGATTTTGTTTTTATTACAGGAAAAAGTGGTAGTGGAAAATCAACTTTGTTAAAATCTTTCTATGGAGATTTGGAGCCAATAAGTGGAAGCTTAAAGGTTTGCAATAATGATTTAGTAGATATTTCTAATGCTGAGCTTTTGCAGCTTAGGCAAAAAATAGGAATTATTTTTCAAGATTATCGTTTAGTGCAAGAATTTAGCGTAGAAAAAAATGTAATGCTACCTTTGATGATTAAAGGTTATAGCAAGAATGTATGTAAAGAACAAGCTGCAAAGCTTTTAAAACATGTAAATTTAACTTTCAAAGCTGATAAAAAGCCAGCTCAGCTTTCAGGTGGAGAGCAACAACGCGTGGCTATGGCAAGAGCTTTGGCGCATAATCCAAAATTACTCTTATGTGATGAACCAACAGGAAATTTGGATGAGTATTCTTCAGATATTATATGGACTTTATTAAAATCAGCTAGAGAAATACTTGGAACTTGCGTAGTTGTTGTTACGCATAGAATTCCTACTAATTTAAGACTTGATTATCGTCGTTTTAATATAGAAAATGGGAGAATGAATGAAATCTTTTAAAAATCATCTTTCTTTAATATTTGCTTTAATGGTAATGATGTTTGCTTTTGAGTTTTTAATCATTACAAACAAAACTATAGAGCATTATGAAAAACTTTTAAATAAAGATTATAATATCATTTTAGTAGGAAAAACTCATTTAGATAAAAAAAGTATAGAAGATCAAGTAAGTCATTTTCAATCTTTAGAAATTTTAAATCCAAATGAAATGATAGATAGACTCAAGAATGATATATCGGCTAAAAACATAGAGGTTTTAAAGGCTACATTGCCAAAATTTTATACTTTAAAGCTTAATAAGCTTTTGTCAGAAGATGAACTAAATGCTTTAAAAGATAAGCTTTTAAAAAATCCTAATATTACTAAAGTAGAAACTTTTGCGAAAACACATACAAAAATTTATAAACTTTTGGTTTTAGTGAAATTTTTATTATGGTTTTTCTTGTTTATTATAATATTACTTAGTTTTGTATTATTGCTTAAGCAAATGAAAATTTGGCTTTTTGAGCATACTCAAAGAGTGGAAATCATGTGCTTACTTGGGGCACCGTTTTGGTTTAGATCTTTTATGCTTTATAAGATAGTTTTTATTGATTGTTTTATAGCATTTTTGTTGCTTGTATTATTTTTTACCCAAGTTTATGATCTTGAATCTATTAAACTAGCTTTACAAAGTGTAGACATTAGCTTACCTAAAATAAGTATTTTCATGCATTTGTTTTTGATTTTTTTAGCAATGCTTTGTGTTTGTTTTGCTTGTGTGAATTTTGTAATGTTTAAGGTTAGAAAATGAAAAAATGTTTTTTGCTTTTTTTGTTTTCTTTTTCTGTTTTATTTGCAAATGAAATTGCACAAAAGCAAAAAGATATTAAAGAAAATGAACGTATAGTAAAGCAGTTATCTAAAAAGTTAGAGGATTTAGCAAGTGAAATTTTAGATAATGAGAAAAATTTAAAAAAAATCGCTTCAGAAATTAGCACTTTAACTTCAAAAACTTCTAAACTTGAAAGTTCAGTAAAAACTCAAATAAAAGCGCTAGAACAACTTAATGCGCAAAATAAAGATCTTTTGCAAAATAAAAATAAAATCGAAGGAAAGATAATTGATTTAATTGCTAAAGATTTTGCTTATGATTTGGCAATTCCTAAAAATTATATTGAAAGCGAAGATAGTATCATAGCTTTAGAATTAGTTGGGGTTTTGGATAAAATTTTCAAGGAAGAATTTTACCAAATTTCAAAAGATTATGAAGATGTAAGCAAAAAAATAGAAGAAAAACAAACACAAATCACTACAATTAATAGCAATTTAAAAGTTTATAAAGATCAAATTGATGAGCTTAAAAATCTTAGAAAAAAACAAGAGCAAGAAATAGCTAAACAAAAAATTGATAAGGAAATTTATACTAGAAAACTTTCTAATTTACAAGCCCAACAACAAGAATTAAGGAAAACACTTAATAAATTAAAAATTATCAAAGAAAAAGAAGAAGAAAAATTAGCACAAAAAAAAGAAGATAAAAAGCCAAATTCAAACATAAAACAAGTGGGTTCAAGCTATCAAACAAGCAGTGTCAAGCGCTATAGTGGCCCTAAGACAATCGCCCCTTTAGAATCTTACACAGTAAAACAAAAATTTGGAAATTACATAGATCCTATTTATAATATTAAAATTTATAACGAAAATGTAGTTTTAAAAAGTGATAGTGCTAATGCTGCGGTAAGAAATGTTTTAGATGGTAAAGTGGTTTTTGCAAAAGCAACTCCAACTTTAAAACAAGTTGTGATTGTTGAAAATAAAGATGGTATACATACTATTTATGCGCATTTAGATAAAATTGCACCTGGGGTTAAAGTGGGTAGAAATATCAAAAAAGGTTATATTATAGGTAGGGTTGAAAGTGATTTAACTTTTGAAGTAACACAAAAGAATTTTCATATCAATCCTTTAGAGATGATTAAATAAATTAGTTTTTTTTAATGCGAATTTTGATATAGTTTCAAATCAAAGGAGAAATTTAATGAACAATAAAAGAAAAAGAGTATTGGTTAAATTTTCTGGAGAAGCTTTGGCTGGAGAAAATGGATTTGGTATAGAAAATTCTATTTTAAAATACATAGCTTCTGAAATAAAAAGCTTGATTAGTGAAAATGTTGAAGTAGGTATAGTAATAGGCGGTGGAAATATCATTAGAGGGGTATCTGCTGCAAGAGATGGACTTATAAAAAGAACAAGTGGTGATCATATGGGTATGCTTGCTACTGTGATTAATTCTATAGCTATGCAAGAAGCATTAGAAAGTGCTGGGCTTGATGTAAGGGTTCAAAGCGCTATTCAAATGGAAGCATTCTGTGAAACTTATATCATGAGAAGAGCACATAGACACTTAGAAAAAGGACGTATAGTTATTTTTGCTTGTGGTACGGGTAATCCTTATTTTACTACAGATACTGCTGCGACTTTAAGAGCAGTGGAAATTCAAGCAGATATGATCATTAAAGCGACTAAAGTAGATGGAATTTATGATAAAGATCCTAAAAAATATGATGATGCAATTATGCTTAATGAGTTAAGCTATGAAAGAGCTTTGCATGATAATATTAAAGTTATGGATGATACTGCAATAGCCTTAGCTAAAGATAATGCTTTACCTATTGTGGTATGTAATATGTTTAAAGAAGGAAATTTATTAAAAATCATCCAAGGCGATATGAGTTTATGCTCTATTGTTAAAAATCAAGATTAAGGATAAAAATGAGAGTAGAACAAATAGCTGCAAAAGCATTAAAAAAACTAAAAGATGATAGATATAAACTAGCTCTTGTAGTAGCTAAAAGAGCTGAAGAGCTTGCAAATGGTGCAGAATCTTTAGTAAATTTAGATAAAAATAAATACAAATATACCGACATTGCTTTACATGAAATAGCAGAAGATAAAATCGTTTTAGAGGGATTTATTGAAGCTAGTAAATGATGAGTTATTGTTAGATAAACTTGTTGATGATGTTAAAAATTGTAAAGATTTACAAAGAGCAAAAGAAATCCTTTTTATGGTCTTTCCACAATCTGCTGTTTTAGAAAAAGCGGTAGATTTTTGTATTCAAAAACACGAAGGACAATTTAGAAAAAGCGGAGAACCATATGCGGTTCACCCTATATTAGTGGCTTCTTTTGTGGCATTTTTAAGCCCTGTACAGTCTATGATTATCGCTGCATTATTGCATGATGTGTTAGAAGATACAAATTGCAATGAAGAAGAATTGAGTTCAAATTTTGGTGAAGAAGTCACCAAATTGGTTCAAGGCTTAACCAAAATAGTCAGTATTAGAGAAGATCATCTTACACGCTCTAATTCTAATGAAAAACTTGCAAAATCTGCTTTGACTTTTAGAAATATGCTTTTAGCTGGTGTTGAAGATGTGAGCGTGCTTGTAATAAAGCTTTGTGATAGATTGCACAATATGCTTACTTTAAATTTTTTAAGAGAAGATAAACAAAAAAGAATCAGCGAAGAAACCTTGGTGGTATATGCGCCTATAGCTCATAGACTTGGAATTTCAAGTATAAAAAATTTGCTTGAGGATTTAAGTTTTAAGTTTTTATTGCCTGATGAATATACACAAATTGATAATTATATAAATGCAAAAGATCAACAAATTCAACTTGGATTTAATGAATTTATCTCAAAAATAGAAATGTTATTTTTGGAAAATGGGTTTAGACAAGGTAGTTTTGTTATACACAAAAGAATCAAACATAATTATTCTATTTATTTAAAAATGCAAAGAAAAGGTGTGGGGCTTGATGAAGTTTTGGACCTTTTGGGTGTAAGAATTTTGGTAGAAAAAGTTTATGATTGTTATTTGGCTTTAGGAATTTTACATACACATTTTAATCCTTTAATTTCAAGATTTAAAGATTATATAGCTTTGCCAAAACAAAATGGTTACCAAACCTTACATACAACACTTTTTGATGCAAAAAATATCATAGAAGCTCAAATTCGTACCTTTGATATGCATAAGACTGCTGAATTTGGCGTGGCAGCGCATTGGAAATATAAAGAAGGAAATATAACAACACCAAATTTAGATTGGCTTGCGGATATTTCTATGCATGGTAAAGAAGATGGCAATGCTGTGCAAGATTGTGATGCTATCGAACTTTATGAATATGCAAAAGATAGTTTATATATAGAAGATATAGCAGTATATTCTCCAAAAGGTGAAATTTTTACTTTGCCGCGCGGGGCTACGGCTTTGGACTTTGCTTATGAAGTTCACACCAAAGTAGGACTTCATGCAAAAACTGCGTTTGTTAACCGCATGAGAGTACCACTTTTAACCGTGCTTAAAAATGGAGATATAGTTAGCATTGAAACTTCCGAAGAAGAATTTTTTAGATGTTCATGGATAGATAGCGTTAAAACAGGAAAGGCTAGAGCTAGTATAAGAGATTTTTGCAAGCAAAAGAAAAAAGAATTAAATAACAAAATTGCTGTTAATCTTTTATCTACTGTTTTTAATAAAGATTCTAAACTTATAGAAGAATGGCTTGAAAAAGAAAATTTTAATAAAAAGCTAAGACAAATTGCTTTGGATTTTAATTATTTTAAAGATGTAATTATTGCTCTAAGAAAATATATGGGACAAAATCAAGCAGCTAAATTTGAACAAAATGAGCAAAAATTTGAAAGCATAGTGATTGGTTCTAATTATAAAATAACCACGATTAATTTTGATTATTGTTGTAGGCCTAAAAGAGGAGATGAAATCATTGCTTTTAGACATTCAACTGGAGCAACAATACACCATAAGCTTTGTGAACAAGCAATGAAAATGATAGAAGATAACAAAGAAATGGTTTTTGTTTTTTGGAATGATAGTTCGATAAAAAGTTACAAAATCATTGTTTCTATAGAAAATAAAAAAGGTTCTTTAGCAGATTTTCTAACTACTTTAGCTAAAATGCAGATTAATGTTTTAAGTATTAACTCAGCTGATTCAGAGCCAGTCGTTGCAAATTATTTTGAAGTACAAGTTGAGTTACCTAATAATATAGATCTTGAGAATGCAAAAGAAAGATTAAAATCAAGATATAAAATTTTAGATTTTACATCTTTAAATGATGCATATAATAATCATTAAAAAAGGTTTTTTATGGATATTAATGAAATTATTAAAGAAATTAAACGAGGAATAGCAGAAATTATTGATGAAGAAAGATTAGTTTCTTTAATAAAAAATTACTATGAAAAATGTGAAAATTTTTTTGTAAAGGCTGGTTTTGATCCTACGGCTGCTGATTTGCATTTGGGTCATACTGTGGTTTTGAGTAAAATGGCTTTGCTTCAAAAACATGGAGCTATAGTGCAGTTTTTAATAGGTGATTTTACTGCTCAAATTGGAGATCCAACAGGAAAAAGTGTTACAAGAAAAAAACTTGACAAAGAAGAAGTGCTTAAAAATGCCAAAACCTATGAAGAGCAAGTTTTTAAGATTTTAGATCCAAGTAAAACTCAAATTCATTTTAATTCTAAATGGTTAAATGAGCTTGGTGCTGCTGGTATAGTAGAGCTTACTTCGACTTTTAGTGTTGCTAGAATGCTTGAAAGAGATGATTTTACTAAGCGTTTTAAAGAGCAAAGCCCTATATCAATTTGTGAGTTTTTATATCCACTTTTACAAGGTTATGATAGTGTTGCATTAAAAAGTGATATAGAAATGGGTGGAACGGATCAAAAATTTAATCTTTTAATGGGTAGACAGCTTCAAAGAGTATATAATTGTCAAAAAGAACAAGCGGTAATGATGATGCCATTGCTTGAAGGCCTTGATGGTGTAAATAAAATGAGTAAAAGCTTGGGAAATTATATCGGCGTAACAGAAGATGCTAAAGATATGTATGCTAAGGTATTAAGTATAAGTGATGAGTTGATGTTCAGATATTATGAACTTTTAAGTGAAAAAAGCTTAAATGAAATTTCACAAATAAAAGATGATATTAAAAATGGCTCATTGCATCCTAAAAAAGCTAAAGAAAATTTAGCTTTAGAAATTACTGCGCGTTTTCACTCAAGTGAGTGTGCACTAAAAGCTAAGGAAGAATTTGACAAAGTCCATAGCGCAAAAGAACTTCCTAGTGATATGCCAAGTTTTACTTTAGAAGGCAGTATTTGGCTTGCAAAAGCTATAGTAGAGTGTAAAATGGAAAGTTCTACTTCAGCTGCTAGAAGATTGATTAATTCAAATGCAGTAAGTGTTAATGGAGAAAAAGTTCAAGATGAACAATTCCAACTAGAAAGCGGTGAATATATTTTACAAGTTGGAAAAAGAAAATTTGCAAAATTAAAGGTAATATGATGAGTTTTAAAGCTTTAAAAATTGGAAAGCATGAGATAAAATATCCTATTTTTCAAGGTGGCATGGGACTTGGTATAAGTTGGGACAAACTTGCTTCTGCAGTTTCTTTAAATGGTGGATTAGGGATTATTTCTTCAGTAGGAACTGGATATTATGAAAATAGAACACATATAGATAAAGAGTTCAACGCAAAGCCTTATGGTAGTGATAATTTTTACTCAAAAGCAGGCTTAAAAGCTTTGATAGATAATGCTAGAAAGGTTTGTAAAGACGCACCTTTAGGCTGTAATATTTTATATGCAAGTAATAATTATGCGCAAATTGCTCGTAATGCTTGTGAGGTTGGTTTTAATGTGATAGTTTCAGGAGCAGGGCTTCCTACAAATTTGCCTGAATTTACACAAGATTATCCTGATGTTGCTTTGGTACCTATTGTATCATCGGCTAAGGCTTTAAAAATTATCTGCAAAAGATGGCAAAGCAGATACAATCGCTTGCCTGATGCAGTTATAGTTGAAGGGCCAAAAAGTGGTGGACATCAAGGTTTTACTTATGAGCAATGTTTAATGGATGAATATCAGTTAGAAAATGTAGTACCACAAGTTGCGCAAGAAATTAAAAACTGGGGAGATATGCCATTAATCGCTGCTGGTGGAATTTGGGATAAGCAAGATATAGAAAAAATGATGTCTTTAGGAGCAAGTGGCGTTCAAATGGGAACTCGATTTATAGGAACTTTTGAATGCGATGCGAGTGATGATTTTAAACAAGTATTGCTTGATTGTAAAAAAGAAGATATTGAGCTTTTAAAATCTCCAGTTGGCTATCCTGCAAGAGGGGTAAGAACTAATCTTTTAAATTTAGTAGATAAAAGAATGGGGCCAAAAATTTCTTGTGTGAGTAATTGTGTTGCACCATGTGGTAGAGGTAAGGAAGCTGCTAAGGTGGGTTATTGTATAGCGGATAGATTATATGATGCTTGGAGTGGTAAAAAAGAAACAGGCTTATTTTTTACAGGGGCTAATGGATATAGACTAGATAAACTTATTAGTGTAGAAGAGCTAATGAAAAAATTAGTTAATGGCGAAGATGCTTAGAATATTTTTTATTTTTTTATTATTTTGTTTTAGTGTTTTTGCTAATGCAGAAGTTAAGAAATTTGATCAAAATTTTTTAACTTCTAATTCAGAAGAAAAACTACAATTGCACCAGCAATTAAAATCTTTGTATATACAAAGTGTGATTAATGATAATAATGAAGAAAAAAATGAGATTTTAAAAAGATTAATCATAAGTTCAAATTCTTTAGGTTTTGATGATAAAGCTTATGTGCAAGAGCTTAAAGAAAGCGGAGTAAGCGAAGAAGAAATTTCACGTTTAAAAAATGCTTTAAAAGTTATACAAGATCAAAAAATAAAAAAAGAACAACCAAAAATTGAAACTAATGTCACATCACCTATCAATAAAAAAGAAGATAAAAAAGAAGATAAAAAAGAAGATAAAAAAGAAGATAAAAAAGAAGATAAAAAAGAAGATAAAAAAGAAGATAAAAAAGAAGATAAAAAAGCTCCAGTGCAAAAAGAACTTTTTGTGCTTGATGTTAAAAAATTAGATAATGGCATCTTACTTAATTTAAGTGAAAAAATCAGCCAAAAAGATATTAAAAACTTTACTCTCAAAGGCGATAAGAATTTTCGTTATGTTGCAGATTTTGATGGGATTTTAAAAGGACCTAAGAGAACTTTTGAATTTAAAGATTTTGATATTATCGTATCGCAATTTAACCCAACAAGTATGCGTTTGGTCTTAAGTTCAAAAAAAGAATTAAAGATCAAAATAGAGCTTAAAGATCAAAGTCTTTTTATGGGGCTTGAAAAAGTAGAAAAAAAAGAGGAACCCAAACCTATAGTTAAAAAACAAAATGAAGTTAAAAAAACAGAAGTAAAAAAAGAAGTTGTTAAAAATGATCCTTTATATATTTTAAAATCAAGTAAAGATAAAAATGGTGTTAATTTAAAATTAAATAATGATATTGATATTGAAGATATTAAAATCAATTCTTTTAAAGATGGTAAAACATATCGTTCTATTGTAAGCTTTGAAGCTATTTTAGAAGGTGATAGAAAAAAAATCGATATCAATAAAAATCAATCCATCACAATAGTGCAGTTTAATAAAACTACAGTAAGAGTTGTTTTAAATTCTACTAGTGATTTTAAAACTAATCTTAATTTAGACGATGAGGAATTATTTATAGGCTTTGAAAAAAAGGTCAAGAAAACACCGATAAAAACTACTTCAAAAATGGCAAAAACTACCATTAAAAAATCAGGTAAAATCATAGTAATTGACCCAGGTCATGGAGGTAAAGATCCAGGTACTTTGGGTGATAAGGGTGTTAGAGAAAAAGATGTAGTTTTAAGCGTTGCTTTAAAACTTGGTAATGAGCTTAAAAAACGTGGATATAAAATTTATTATACTAGAAGTACGGATAAATTTATAAACTTAAGAGATAGAACCTCTATGGCTAATGAAAAAATGGCGGATTTATTTATTTCTATCCATGCAAATGCAGCTCCGAATAAACAAAGAGCTAAAACTTTACAAGGTATTGAAACTTTCTTCTTATCGCCTGCAAGAAGCGAAAGAAGTAAAAAAGCTGCTGAGTTGGAAAATCAATCCGATTTTGAAGAGATGAATTTCTTTTCCAAGCAAACCTTTTTAAATTTTTTAAACCGTGAAAAAATCGTTGCTTCAAATAAATTAGCCATTGATGTTCAAAAGAAGATTTTAAGCAATGTAAGAAAAAAATATAAAGTTGTGGATGGTGGAGTTAGAGAAGCTCCATTTTGGGTTTTAGTGGGTGCACAAATGCCTGCTATATTGATTGAGACAGGTTATATTAGTCATCCTAGTGAAAGAAATAGATTAACAAATAAAAATTTCCAAGAATTATTAGCTATTGGTATTGCTAATGGCATAGAGAGTTATTTTTATAAAAATCAATGAAAAAAGCAAATATTATCATTAAAAACAATGCACCTTTTTCTTTAGATTTTGATGATTATTATTTTAATTCTAGTGATGGTTTAAGCGAGAGTGAATTTATTTATACTAATGCTTTTGAATTTCAAACAAAACAAACTATCATTGCAGAGCTTGGTTTTGGTATAGGTTTAAATTTTTTCCTTACTTTAAAGCGTTTTATAAAAGAAAAAAAAGAAAATCAAAGACTATTTTATCTTAGTTTTGAAAATTTTTATATAGAAAAAGAAACATTAAGAGAAATTTATAAAAATCTTGGTTTTTATGAGGAATTTAAAGAGCTTTTAGAACAGTTTTTAAAATTTTATCCTCCATGTAAAGATGGAGTTTATAGATTTTATTTTCAAGATTGTTTTTTAGATTTGGTATTTGGCAATGCTAAAGAAAAGTTGCAAAATTTAGATTTTAAAGCTGATGTTTGGTATTTAGATGGTTTTGCTCCTGCTAAAAATCAAGAGATGTTTGATGAGGATATTATAAATAAAGTTGCTAAAAAATCAAAAATAAATGCCAAGGTTTTAACCTTTTCCTCTGCAAGCATTTTAAAAAAAGCTTTGATTAATAATAATTTTCAAGTACAAAAAATTAAAGGTTTTAGAAAAAGGGAAATGATACAAGCTATTTTTAATGGCCTTGAGTTTGAAGATAAGTTTGCTTATTTTAACACTCCAAGTTTAAAAAAAGATATACAAAAAATAGCCATCATCGGAGTAGGCATAGCCGGAGCTAGTATAGCTTATGAGTTTTCTTTGAGAAATGTTCAAGTAGATGTTTTTGAAAAAGAAAATTCACTAGGAAAAGGTGCTTCTGGAAATATCAATGGAATTTTAAGCTCTTTGATTTTAAAACCTGATGTTTTATTGGGTGAGTTTTCACAATATGCTTTTTTAGAGGCTAGTAGATTTTATAGACAAATTTTAGATTTAATTCCTCAAGGGGTTTATGAATTTGCTCATAATGAACTTATGCAAGAGCGTTTTGATAGTCAAAAAGATAATGTTTTATTTGAAATGATTAACAATCAAGCTTTTTTAAAAGATGGAGCATGTATAAAGCCCAAAGAGCTTGTTAAAATGCTTTTGCAAAAAAGTAAGGCTAGGGTATTTTTTGAGTATGAATTTAAAGATTATTCTTATAAAAATGAAAAGTTTTCTTTGCAATTTAATAATCAAAAAACATTAAAAGATTATGATGTGTTAATTTATGCTCAAGGTGCTGATATTAAGAACTTTTTAGAGTATAAATATATGAAATTAAGTAGTGTTAGAGGTCAATGTACTCATTTGAAACCATTTTTAAAAAATTCTCATGCTTTATCTTCAAAAGGCTATATTTGTCCTATCAACGAAGAATTAAATTTGCAACTTATTGGTGCAAGCTATGATAGGCTTAATCAAGATACAACGCTTTTAAAAAATGATGATTTGCAAAATATTGAAAATATAAAAGAATTTTTGCAAGGTGAAAATTTAGAAATTATGGGTGGAAAAGTAGGATTTAGATCATATTCTAGTGATAGATTTGCTATAATAGGTCAAGCCTATGATGAAAATTTTTATATGCAAAATTATAAGGCACTTTTATGGCGTAAAAATAAAAGTCAAGTAGTGCCAAATGATTTTATTCCTTTATATTTTTCTATTGCTCATGGATCTAGGGCTTTTGCTAGTGCTATTATTGGAGCTAGAATACTTAGTGCGTTAATCTTTGATGAGCCAAAAATAGAAAAAGATTTTTTACATGCTACTCATCCTGCAAGATTTTTAATCAGAATGTTAAAAAAGGGAAAAATTTTATAATAAGTAGTTTTTTTGTTTGAAATACTATTAGCTATATTGTAAAAATATAATGATATTATAAATATAGAGTTAGCGATATTTCATGATAAATGTGAAATTTTGCATCTTTAAAATAAATACATTAGAGGTTGAGTGAAAAAATACATTTTTTTAAGCTGTATATGCATAAATGCATTTACTTTAAATTTAGAAGAAAGCTTAGGTGAGGGTGAGGCTAATATTAGTAAATATCAAAAGTCAAACACTGTTTCTAAGCAAGTATTTTTTCAAAAACCACAAGAGTACCAAGCTCAAAGTACAGATCTTAGTTCTTTTGCTAGTAATTCTTTAGGTCAGATTTTAAATTTAAGTTCTAAGGATAAAACAGAGGCAAGTTTAGACTACAATGCTTTGAGTGTTAATATAAAAAATATCAATTCGATATTAGATTATGATAATGCTACCTTGCTTTTGGAAAAACAAGCAAGAATAAATCAAGTAGAGCAGGCATATTCTTTAGGACTTATTAATCGTTATGAATTTGATGAGTTTAATTTTGGTTTTAATTATTTTAATAATCAATACAAAGAAGCTTATACTAAGAATAGCTTTGGCGCTGAATTGCAATTTGGTCATTATTTTAAAGCATATGCTAATCATTATAAAATCAAAGAAAACAATAATGATGATAGTACAGAGCTTGGGGTTGTATTTGACTTACCATATTTAAATGTTTTAAATGTAAATTCTAATATAAAAGAATTGCAAAATCAATATAACATTACTTATTCTCCAATTTCTATTTTAGATTTATCACTCAATTATCAAGATGAAAAAACTAGCGCCAAAGATCAAACGGCAATGTGGGTAAGGTTTAGACTAAATTATGAGCAAAGTTTAAGTAAGCAATTTTATAATAGTTTTTACCGTAAAAACAATATAGGTGAATTTAATCGCTATGATTTTGCCACTAGGACTTATTAATTAGCCATAAAACGAGTAATATCATTATAAGTTACAAACACCATTAAACTTAAAAGCAAAGCCATGCCAAAATAACTAAGATATTCAAAACATACTTTTGGCACTTCTTTTTTAAAGATTAACTCATAAAGGTTAAAAAGTATATACCCTCCATCTAGCGCTGGAATAGGAAGTAAATTTAATACTCCAAGGTTAATAGAAATTAAAGCTGTGATTAAAAATAAAACCACTATGCTAGTATTTGCTGCTTTGGAAGTTATATCTATCATAGTGATGATTCCACCCATATTTTTAGCGTCTAATTCCCCGCTGATGATTTTAGTAAGACCTTTAAAAATAAGCAAAGAAGCCTCTATGCTTTCTTCATAAGCGTATTTTAAACTACTAATTCCTGGATGATAAATAGTAACAAACTCACCCTTAGGTGCTATGCCAATTAGTGGTTTTTGAACTTTTTGATAAAACTCATTATAACCTTGATCAATTTGCGGGGTTAGGGTGATGTTGATGAGTTTATCATCGCGTTCTATACTGAGTAAGGTTGGTTTTGTATGCACAAGTTTGCCGATTTCTTCAAAGCTTTGAATTTTAACTCCATCTATAGCTAGGATTTTATCTCCAATTTGTAAATTTGCTTTTTGTGCAGCTGAATTTGGTGCTATATTGCCAATAACAGGTGCAAGTTTTTGCACACCTAAAAAACCTATGGCTATATAAAGCAAAAATGCTAAAAAGAAATTAAAAAATGGTCCTGCAAAAAGTATGTAAATTCTAGCTAGAGGACTTAGAGTGTTATAGCTATTTGGTTCGTAATTTTTTTCACTAGGATTTAAATCATCTTGTCCTTTAAGTTTAACATAACCACCAAAAGGTAGAGCAGATAAGCGATATTCTGTGTTTTTGTAAGTTTTTTTAAAAATAGCTTTTCCAAAGCCTATACTAAAAATTTCTACATCGACTTTCATATGTTTTGCGGCTAAAAAATGTCCTAGCTCGTGAAAAAAAATTAAAAAAGATATAACCAAAAGTGTTATTAAAAAGCTAAAAGAATAAAATTTAAAGCCAATAGCTAAGATAATAAATAAAAATAAATATGATTTCAAATTATACCTTTTTTTAAATGTTTTATATAAGCTAGTATGTATTCAAAGGCTGAATAAAGTGTAAGTACTAAGGCAATAAATAACAATGTATTGGCAAAAGGCCATTGCATGATTAAAAATATAATGGCTATCATTTGAAAGGTTGTTTTTATTTTACCCGCAAAAGATGCACTCACATCAAATTTTTCACTTATCATAACTACTCGAAAACCGGTTATAAAAAACTCTCTTACTAAAATAATATAAATCATCCAAGGATCTGCTTTTTGGGTGAGTAATAATCCTAAAAAAGCAGCCAAAACAAGCATTTTATCAGCTAGTGGATCTATAATGGCTCCAAGTTTTGTGGTTTGATTCCAAGTTCTTGCAATATAACCATCAAAAAAATCAGTTAAAGCAGCTATACAAAAAACAACACAAGCAAAATAATTTACCCAGCTAGGATGGATATTTTCAAAATCATTAATAAGCAAAAAAAATAAAAGCGGTGCTAATAATATCCTTATAAATGCTAAAATATTGGGTAAATTCATTGTTTATTAATCCTTGTGTTTAAAGAAAATACCCCAAAATGGGGTAATGAATCATTTAAAAGTTGTACCACCATCTACGATTAAGGTGTGTCCTGTGATCCAATTTGCTTTATCAGAACATAAAAATAAACATGCTCCTGCTAAATCTTGAGGCTGTCCAATACGATTTAGCGGGCTAAGATTAATAGTTGCATTTTTAACTTCTTCATAATTTGTAAATGCTTTAAGCGCATCAGTGTCAATTGGCCCGCCACTTACTACATTTACACGGATGTTTTTAGAACCAAGTTCGGTTGCAGCATATCTTGCCATAGCCTCAACTGCTGCTTTTGCTGTACCGTGTCCTGCATAGTTTTCAATATGTACTAAATTTCCTGTTGAAGAAATAGATAATATACTACCTCCACCAACTTTTTCCATTCTTTTTGCTGCTTCTTGTGCTCCAACAACAAAAGCATTTACAGTTGCTGTGAAAATATTATTTATTCCACGAGGTTTTAATTTTATAAATTTAGTATATCCACCTACAACGGCACGGCCTGAGATAATAGCATTAGAGATGAAAAAATCTATTCTGTCAAAATCTTGATCGATTTTTTCAAATAAGTCTTTATAAGTTTCTGGTTCAAGTATGTTAAACTCATAAGCTTTTGCTTTGATTTTATAGTTATTTTCTAAATCTTTTACAATTTCTTGAGCTAAATCTGCATTAGAATTATAAGTAAAAGCTACATTGGCTCCTGCTTTTGCAAACTCATATACAATAGCTTTACCAATCCCTCTTGTTCCACCACTAATTACTAAAGTTTTATTTTGAAAAAAAGTATCCATTAAAATCCTTTGATATTATAGTTTTTCATAATTGCTTCTATTTTTACTAAATTGCAATCACTAGGTTTACAAAGTGGCAAACGATATTCTAAAGTAGGAGTTAAACCTGCTATATACATTGCTGCTTTAATAGGTATAGGATTGCTTTCGCAAAATAAAATTTTATTGATATTATACAACTCATCATTAATTTTTTTAGCTTCAATATATTTTTCTTCTAAAGCTAGATGAGTTAATTTTGAAATCATATCAGGAAGTAAATTTGAAGTAACTGAAATCACACCTTTACCGCCATTTGAAAGTATAGGATAATTAATTGCATCTTCACCACTTAAAAGCATCATTCTAGGCTCATGTGCTAGCAAATCGACGCATTTATCAATACTCCCACTAGCTTCTTTTACTCCATAAATATTTTCACAATCTCTAAATAATCTTATAATGGTTTCTGCTTGAAGTTCACAACCTGTTCTTCCTGGTACATTATATAAAAGTACGGGTATATCTATGCTTTTTGCTATTTCTTTATAATGCAAATACAAACCTTCTTGTGTGGGTTTGTTATAATATGGAGTAACGCTTAAAATCCCATCAGCTCCATGTTCTTGTGCAAACTTAGCCAAACTTACAGCTTCATGGGTAGCATTACTTCCTGCTCCTGCTAAAACTTTACAAGAACTTCCTTTGCATGCATCTAGTGCTATTTCTATACAAATTCTATGTTCTTCATGGGTTAAGGTGGCACTTTCTCCAGTTGTTCCAACAGGCACTACTGCATCAACCCCATTTGCTATTTGTCTTTTGATGAGTTTGTGATAAGTTTGTTCATCTAATTTTCCATTTTTAAATGGAGTTATTAAAGCTGTCATTGCTCCTATGATGATTTTATTGTCCATTTTCACCCCTTTTTAAGATTATTGTAGTAGATTTGTTTTTATTGAAGTATTTTTTAGCACAATGAATTAAATCATCTTTGCTTAAATTTTCTATATTTTTTTCATAATCAAGTAAAGGTTTTAAATCGCCTTTTGCAAGATAAGAGCCATAAATATTTGCAACACTGCTTGCATTGCTTAGTGAAAAAATAAAATCACTTTTTACAGTATTTTTGATTTTTTCCATGATAGTATCATCAAATTTGGCATTTTTTACATCTTCAAGAATTTTTAAAAGCTCTTTTTCAACATCTTCTGCTTTTATACCTTCATTGCAAACACAAATAAATATAAATAAATTCTCATCTATATTTTCACTTGCATAAGCATAAAATTCATTGATTAATTCTAATTTATCAATTAAAATTTCACTTATTAAAGAACTTTTTCCATTTCCCAAAAGTTCGCTTAATGCGCAAAGTTTTGGCATATCTTCATGATTAAATGTAGGAATTTTATATGCAAGTGCTAGTAATTGTGTGTCGCTTTCTTTATGTAAGATCACGCGTTTAGCACCATCTTGCTCAGGTTCTTTTTCATGAACTATAGGAATTTCTTTGGTGTTTTTTATATCTTGAAAATGTTTTTTAGCTAAAGTAAAAACTTCATCTTCATTAATATCGCCACTCACAAGCAAAATAGCATTTTTGGGTTGATAAAAAGTTTGATGAAAATCTTGTATATCTTCTATTTTCCAATTTTGTATATCTTTAAAAAAGCCTATCGGTGTCCAATGGTATGGATGGTATAAAAAGGCATGATTGTATAATCTAAAATATAAATATCCTAAAGGATTATTATCAGTTCTCCAACGCCTTTCTTCTAAAACTACATTTCTTTCAGGCTGAAACTCATCATCTTTTAAATTTAAATTACGCATTAATTCAGCAAAAAGCCATAAAGACTTATCTAAATTTTCACTAGAGCATTTTATAAAATAATGCGTATAGTCAAAGCCCGTACTTGCATTATCCACTCCGCCAAAACCCTTGACTATTTCATCAAATTCACCTGCTTTTAAATTTTTTGTACTTTTAAAATTTAAATGTTCAAGCATATGGGCTATGCCACTTTTTCCCATTTTTTCATTTCTTGAGCCAACTTTATAAAAAATGTCTACACTTATAACCCCGCTTTTTTTATTTACAGGTAAAGTATAGACTTCAAGTTTATTTTCAAGTGTGATTTTTTTATAATTAATCATTTAAAATTAACTCCTATAGCTTGACTAATATGATTAAAACCATCTTGTTTTAAAAGCTCAATTAAACCTTGATTGATATTTTTAACAATGCTTGGTCCTTTAAAAATCATAGCTGTATAAATTTGAACCAAACTAGCCCCATTTTTAATGCGCTCATAAGCAAGCTGGGCACTATCTATACCGCCACTTGCTATTAAAATAGTATCTTGATAAATTTCTTTAGCTACTTCTTTAAAAAATGTCGCACTTTTTTGGGTAATTAATCTACCACTAATTCCACCAAAAGTTCTTGCATTATCAATCAAAGAATAATCTATACTAGTATTTGCCATGATAATACCATCAGCTTTTGCACTAATAGCGCTTTTGCAAAGTGAAATTGCACTGTCTATATTCATATCTGGAGCAATTTTTAAAATCACAGGTTTATTTGTGATTTGTTTTGCTTGGTTAAATAAAGTGCTTACAAATTCTTCACTTTGTAAATCTCTTAAATTTTTGGTATTTGGAGAGGATATATTAATCACAAACAAATCACACAAATCTTTAAATTCTTTTAATAAAATAATATAATCATTAATAGCTTCTTCGTTTGGGGTGATTTTGTTTTTACCTATATTTGCCACTAAAGGTATACTAAAAGGATAGACTTTTTTTACTTCTTTTGCAATGGCGTCTTTACCTTTATTATTAAAACCCATAGCATTTTGAATACTTTCTTGCTCAACAAGTCTAAAAAGTCTAGGTTTTTCATTACCATTTTGAGGTTTTGGGGTAAAAGTTCCATATTCTAAAAAGCCAAAACCTAAAGCACTTAGCGGTCTTATCATCGTGGCGTTTTTATCAAAGCCACCTGCTAAGCCCACAGGGTTATAAAAATTTAGATTAAAAATTTCTTGATTTAAAATTTCATCATTTATCACACAATCTTTTGCAAAAAAACTAAGCCCTCCAGGAAATATGCAATCTAGCGTTCGCATGCTAAATTCAACTAAAGCATGAGCATTTTCTGGATCTAATTTATATATTAAAGGTTTTAAGCTTTCATAGGTCATATTTTTCCTTTTTTTACAAAATAGCATATTGTACTAAAAAAATGATAATTCTTAGTTTTCATTTTCATTAACTTTATCAGTTTTTTGTACTTTTTGTTTTAATTTTTGATAAATTTCACAATTTTTCATTAAATAAGCATCATTTCCTATAGAAGCTATTTTTCCTTTATCAAGTACAGCAATTTTATCAGCATTTTCTATAGTGCTAAGTCTATGAGCGATGATGAGTATTAAACGATCTTTTTTTAAGTTTTCTATAGTTTTTACTATGGCTTTTTCACTTTCATTATCAAGTGCTGAAGTTGCTTCATCAAAAATTAAAATTTGAGGATTTTTATATAAAGCCCTTGCTATAGCAATGCGTTGTTTTTGTCCACCGGAGAGATTTTTTCCATGCTCTTTTAATTCAGTATGTATGCCACCAAGCTCTTGAACAAAATCATAAGCATTAGCTTGTTTTAAAACCTCTATCACACGTGCTTCATCGTATTCTTTAGCATAAGCTATATTTTGAGCTATAGTGTCGTTAAATATATAAATATTTTGAGTTACCAAAGAAATATTTTCTCTTAAACTAATAATATCAAAAGAGCTAATGTCTTTTTGATTGATTAAAATTTCACCACTATCTTTTTCAAAAAAATACATTAAAAGATTAATAATAGAAGATTTTCCTCCACCACTTGATCCAACTAATGCTAGAATTTCTCCTTTATTAAAAGAAAAGTTTACATCTTTTAATACCATTTTATCTTTTTGATAGCTTAAAGAGACATTTTTAAAATGAATATTTTGGATATTTTCTGTAAGTTTTTCTTCGCCACCTTTAATTTGTGGTTCTAAATCAGTTAAATAAAAAGTTCTCTCACTAGCTGCTACTGTATTTTGTAATCTTGTATAAAGTGAAGAAAGTCTTTTAATAGGAGTATAAGCCATAAATAAAGCTGTAGTAAAGCTAAAAAAAGAACCTATGCTTAAACTTCCATCGATTACTTCTTTACCGCCTATTATAATTACTATTGCAAAGCCAATTGAACCCATAGATTCCATTAAAGGACTGCTCAAAGCTTCGATTCTAATGCCTTTTAAGGAAAGTTTACAAACCTCGCTATTAGTTTGGTTGAATTTTTGCATTTCATTTTTACTTGCATTAGAAGCTTTAATAAGTTCTATATTAGAAAAGATTTCGCTTAATCTTGAAGTAAGATCAGAATTTTTTTCTTGAGTATTGCGTCCTATTTTTTTGATTTTTTTAGCAAAAATAGCAAGAGGGTAAATTGCTAAAGGTAAAATAACTAAAGCAAAAAAAGCAAGTTTTGGGCTTTGATAAATCACCACACTTAAAAGCCCAATCGCGGTTAAACTTTCTCTTAAAATTTCAGGTATGATAGTAGAAACTATATTTTGTAAAGCTCCAATATCAGAAGTACACCGGCTAATTAATTCTCCACTTCTGTATTTGTGAAAAAAATTCATATCTAAGCGCAAAAGATTGCCAAGAACTAATTCTCTTAATCTTCTTAAAATATCTGTTCCAACATAAGATATATAATAAACTTGCATATAAGCACCAAGATTTTTTAAAGCATAAATTAAAACAACAAGCAAAGGCATGTAATAAAGCAATTGAGCATTTTTTTCTATAAAAATTTTATTTAAAATAGGCTCTATGATGTATGCACTAGCTGCTGTACCACCACTAGTTAAAAGCATGCCAATAATAGCTAAAACAAAATAAAACCAATAATCTTTATAATAAGGCTTAAAGCGAGTAAATACCTCTTTAAGCTTCATTTCTTTGTAATTTTTATCCATTTTTCTCCCATACTACACCATTTGGTGTATCCATTAAAAGAATATTTTCTTTAGCTAAATCATCACGAATTTGATCTGCTAAGGCGTAGTTTTTTTCTTGTTTTGCCTTGTTGCGTAGAGCGATTTTTTCTTCTATTTCTTGACATTTTTCTTTGCTAATGCCAAATTGAAAATATTTTATAGTATCCATAAAACCTATACCAAAAATAAAAGCAAGTTCTTTTAAGGTTTTTTCTAATTGTATTTTATAAGCTTTATCTTTTGAATTTTGATTTAAATAAATATTACTTTCATTGATAAACTCATCAAGTAAAGCTAAGGCTTTAGAGGCATTTAAATCATCATTTAAAATTTCTAAGATATTTTTAGCTACTTCACTTTCTATGGTAGTTTTTTCATCTATAAAAGCATTTAAGTTTAAGCGTTTTTTTAAGCGATAAAATTTATCAAGCCTTTTTTTAGCAGCTTGTAAGTCTTCTAAAGCATAGTTAAAATGCGCTCTATAATGCACACTTAAAAGATAAAATCTCAAAACCTCTCCACTAAAAAGTTTTAAAGAATCTTTTAGAAAAAAGCTATTTCCCAAGCTTTTGCTCATTTTTTCACCATTAATTTGCACAAAGCCATTATGTAGCCAAAAATTAGCTAATTCATGATTGTTTTTACAACGACACTGGCAAGCTTCATTTTCATGATGAGGAAAAAGCAAATCTATACCCCCTGCATGAATATCAAGTTTATCTTTAAATATACTTTCTATCATTACAACACATTCTGTGTGCCAACCTGGTCTTCCTTTGCCAAAACTTGCAGGATAAAATTTTTCATCAAACTTCCATAAAACAAAATCGCTATCATTTTTTTTAGCCACGCTTTCTTCTAGGCGTGATTGATTATCTTCTAAATTTCTTTTAGAGATATAAAAGTATTTATCATCTTTGCTGGTATCAAAATAAATTCCATCTTCAAGTTTATAAGCTAGGTTTAATTCTAAAAGTTTTTCTATATATATAATCATTTGCTCAATATAAGCTGTAGCTTTTGGCTTAAAGCTAGGTTCTAAGATATTAAGTGCTTGCATATCCTCTTCATATCTTTTAATATAAAAATTTGTAATTTCTTCTAAACTTTTACCACTTTCTTGCATTTTTTTTAAGATTTTATCATCAATATCAGTGTAATTTCTAGCAAAAACCACTTCATAATCACTTGCTAGTAAAATTCTTCTTAAAAAATCAAAACACACGCTACTTCTTGCATGTCCTAAATGTGCATCATCATATACAGTAGGCCCGCATAGATAAATGTTTGCTTTTTTTACCTCATGTGGGATAAATTCACATTTTTTCTTTAAAATGCTATCAAAAAAAACCATTAAAACAAACCTTTAAAAAAATGATAAATTCCAATTAAAAATTGTATTAAAATATCTTTAATTTCAAATAAGCCTAAAGCAAATAAACTTAAAAATACTATACTAATAAGCCAAAATTTAACCCTAAAAATACCCCAAAGATTTTTAAAGCCAAATTCTTTAATATTAGCATACAATAAATAAAAAGCACTAATAGATGAAGCTAGTGCAATACCCAAGCTCTTATAGGATTCTTCTTTGATAAGTAAAATAATCACTATGCTAAAAAATGCTGATATAAAAAGTGTTTTAAAGGCTATTATAGCGGCTATTTTTTGTTTAAATTTAGCATAAAGCCATAAAGAAAAAAGTTTTTGCAAACCAAAAGGTAAAAGTCCTAAAAGATAAGCTTGTAATAAAAATGCAGTGATTTTTGTATCTTCTTGATTAAAATTTCCTCTTTGAAATAAAAACTCCACAATTTCTTTAGCTAAAATAATCCCAACTATACTAGCTAAAATCAAAAGCACGCTTAAATACTCAAAAGCTTTTTGCATAAAAGATAAGGCTTTTTGTTCTTCATTTGCTTTTAAATGTCTTAGTATTTTTGGAAAGCTTACTTGACTTAGAGCGATTGCAAAAAGAGCTAAAGGAAGCTGAAAAACTCTGTTAGAATAATACAAATACGAAATACTTCCAGCCATTAAAAAACTAGCTATAGTAGTATCTAATAATGAACTAATTTGATTTGCAGAAGAGCCTAAAAGTCCATGAGTAAAAGTAGAATGAAATTTATCTAAATTAGTCTTTGTTTTTTTAAGTTTTATGCTTAAATACATGCTTTTTAAAATTCTAGTATTTTTTAAAGCAAAAATATGCCATATAAGTTGAGCTAGACCGCTTAAAACAGTCGCATATGAAAAATAATACAAAGCCTCTAAGGGCTCATCTTGACTGACAAAAAAACCTGCAATTACCACAAAAAGATTAAAAAATGAAGCAGAAAAAGAAGTGATGAAAAAATTTTGTTTGTAATTTAACAAAGAGCCTAAAAAAGTTACTAAAAAAATAAAAAACAAATACCAAAAATTAATAGAAACCAAAGGTGCAGCTAGGATAATCGTTTCTTTATTAAAGCCAAAGGCGAAAATCTTTGTAAAAAATTCAGCAAAAAAACTCACTAAAACACAAGTTAAAAAAACAATAATGCTAAATTGCAATAAGACATTTATACAAAAAGCACCTTTTTTACTTGCTTTTAAAAAACTTGGTAAAAAGGCTTGTCCAAAGGCTCCTTCTGCAAAAATTCTTCTAAAAAAAGCAGGCATTTTTAAAGCTACGAAAAAAATATCACTATAAATTCCAGCTCCTAAATATAAAGCTAAAACAATATCTCTTAAAACGCCCATAATCCTAGAAAATAAAATTCCTAAGGCATTGATGATGAAATTTTTAAAAACAATATTTTTTCTCATTAATTTTCATTCTTTAAACATTAGTTTGCGTATTATAAAATTTTTTAATAGCAATAATTTTAACTAAATTTTGATTTTATTTTTGCTAAAATCAAAATTTTATACACAATAAGGAAGCTTAAGCTATGGAAGAAAAGAAAATTTTATATACTAAAGACCCTTATAAAGAGCTTTTGATATTTGCTTCTGAAAATAAATGCGAAGTTGACGAACTTGATTTTAGATTATTAAGTTTTAGTACTTCTTATACTTATGATAATCAAGAATGGATAAAAGTTAATGAAAAAGAATTAAAAATTTTTGAAGAAGATGAAAAATTTTTGATTCATGATTTAGATATAGAGCAAGAGTATAAAATAGAAATTTATTTTAAAAAGTTTGCACATATGCCAGCTTTTGAGGTTAGTTTGCATACTAATGAGCTTTGTACTTTATTAAAAGCTAGTGTTAGGGCTAGTGAAGTTATTGCATTTTATGATAAATTAGCACTAGAGCTTTTAGAAGCTATTTATAAAGCGATGATAAAAGAAAAATATTTGCTTGGATTTAGAATTTTTGATTTTAAAAAGCAAATTATTGATTTTAATACTAAAGTTAAAGAAAAGCAAAAATTTGATTTTGAAGTTGAATTTGAAGTATGTAAGGGAGTTAATCCACAAGAGCCTACAAATGAAGAAATTAAATATCATTATCTAGAAAATCTAAAAAAACACAATGATGTGATGAATAGAAACTATGTAGCACCTATAGGAAAAGATGAGGTGGCTATTGAAAGGATTAAACCAAAAGAGGGTAGTGACGGTAAAGATTTAAGATTTAAAATTTTAAAAGCTCTCCCACCAAAAACAAACAAAGAAAAAGTTATTTGTTCGGATAATTTTGAAGTTAAAGAAGATGATGAAAGTATAAAATATATTGCCAAAAAAGATGGCTTTATTATCCAAAAAAAATCTATTTATGAGATAGAAAATTATTTGGAATTTAATAAGGTTGATTTTAAAAGTACAGGTTCTATTTGGGCGGGTTTTGATAAGCAAGTTATCATTGTGATTAAAAATACAGATACTCTAGAAGATGCAATAGGCCCTAGAATTACCGTTGAAGCACAAGAGTTAGAGGTTGTAGGTAATATGGCTCAAGATTCTGTTTTAAGAGGTAAAAAAGTAATTCTTAAAGGCAGTATGCATCATAAAAGCACTATTATAGGTCAAAAAGTTGAAGTCAATATTTTAAGGGGATATTGTGAGGCTGAAGAAGTTTTTGCTGAAACTTTAGAAAATGGCTCTATTAAGGCTAAAAAAGTAAATATTAAAAAGGCTGTGTGTGGAGAGATTATTGCTGATGAAATTTACATACAAGAGCTTGGTGGTAATTGTTTATGTAGTGCTAAAAGTTTAATACGCATTGAAAAAATTCAAGGAAGTGGCAATAAACTTATAATTCAAGATCTTAAAGCTTTTGATAAAGAAAAAAGTGGAGAAGAAATACTTTTACATATTGAAGAGTTAAAAAAAGAGCAAGAAAATTTAGTCAAAGAAATTGAAGAGACCAAGCATACTATCCATGTGAGTAAAGATTCTGTGAGAATTTTGCAACAAAAGGCAAAAGAATTAATGAATGCAAAAAGAGCCATACCGCAAGCTTATAAAGCTACTATTAAAGATTTTAATCAAAAGATTGAAAATTTAAATATTTTTACTAATAAAATAGAAGCTTTAAAAGAAGAAGAAAAAGCAAATATAGAAAAGCTTAAAAAAATTCAAGATGAATTTTTAAAATCAAAAATTATTAATAAAAGTGGAAAATGGATGGATTTAAACGAGGTTAAATTTGTTTTATTGAACCCTAGAAAAGAGTTGAGTTATCATCCGCGTAATGATGAGATGATTGAGTGTTTTGAGCTTGAAAAAATAGATGCTGAAGATGGACTAAGTGTTTATGAAATTCGCTCTATTGGTAATTATAAGGAAGAAGCTAAATGATAGTGGCAATTGAAGGAATAGTGAGTAAAAAAGATCCTACTTTTGTAGTTTTGAAAACTTCAAGTGGGGTAAGTTATGGTGTTTATGTATCGCTTTTTTGCTCAAGTAATTTTGAAAAAGGTCAAAAGGTTGAGTTTTTAATCACTCAAATTATCAAAGAAGACTCTCATAAACTATATGGATTTTTAGACATTAACGAGCAAAGAATGTTTGAATTATTAATTAAAATTAGTGGTATAGGAGCAACTACCGCTATGGCTCTTTGCTCAAGCTTAGATACTAATACTTTTTATGCGGCTTTACAAAATGGCGATGAGAGTGTTTTTAAAAAGGTTCCTGGTATTGGTCCAAAGAGTGCAAAAAGAATTATAGCTGAGTTAAGTGATGCAAAAATCAATATAGAAAATTCCAATCAAGATCAAGCGCAAGCTTTGGCAGCTTTACTTTCACTTGGCTTTAAACAAGAAAATATTTTAAAAGTTTTAAGAACTTGTGAGAGTAAAAATACTAGTGAGCTTATTAAAGAGGCTTTGAAAAAATTAGCATAGTAAAAGGAAAAATATAATGATATATGGTGTAATTTTTGGTGCAAATTCTTATGAACATGAAATTAGCATTGTAAGTGCTGTAGTATTAAAAAAAGTACTTAAAGCACAAAAAAAATTTATATTTTGTGATAAAAATAAAGAATTTTTTCTTATAGATGAAGAAAAGATGAATGCAAAAACTTTTAGCAGTGGTGCTTATAAAAAAGAAAAAGCCTTGGTGTTAAAGCAGGGTGGATTTTTTATAAAAACTATGTTAGGTGAGAAAAAACTTGACATTGATATAGCGATAAATATTGTACATGGAAAAGATGGTGAAGATGGCAAAATAGCTGCCTTGTTTGATTTTTATGGTATAAAATATATAGGCCCACGCATAGAAGCTAGTGTTTTATCTTTTAATAAAGTTTTAACTAAACTTTATGCACAAAGCGTAGGGGTAAAAACACTTGATTATAAGGTTTTAAATTTACATAAAGAGCAAAATATTTCTTTAGACTTTCCTTGTATTTTAAAGCCTGCAAGATTGGGTAGCAGTATAGGTATAAGCATAGTTAAAGATGAAAGCGAGCTTAAATATGCTAAAGATGTTGCTTTTGAATTTGATGAAGATGTTGTGGCTGAAAAATTTGTAAGCAATATTAAAGAATACAACTTAGCAGGTTGTATGATAGATGAAAAAATGGAATTTTCTATCATTGAGGAGCCTAGAAAAAATGAAATTTTAGATTTTGAACAAAAATATTTAGGTTTTTCAGAAAGTTCTAAAGTAAGTGAAGCAAATATTAGCGAAGAATTAAAGCAAAAACTAAGGGATAATTTTATGAGAATTTACAATCCTTTATTTAAAGGAGCTTTGATTCGCTGTGATTTTTTTGTGATAGATGATGAGGTTTATTTAAATGAGATCAATCCAAATCCAGGATCATTGGCAAATTATTTATTTGAAGATTTTACCAATACAGTTGATAATTTAGCAAAAAATATAGAGCTAGAAAAGCAAATTAAGATCGATTATGCTTTTATTCACAGCATTAATGGACAAAAAGGTAAGTTATAATCATGGCTACTTTTAGCAAAGATGAAATTTATACTGCAACTGAAGTAGTAAGAAATTTCAGTACTATGCTTGAAAAAACAAAAAAAAGTGAAAATGGTAGAGTGGTGATAGTAAAAAATAATAAATTTGAAGCCGTGCTTTTAAGTTTTGAAGAATATGAGCGTTTAAATGAAGCTGTAATGCTTTTAGAAAAGATTTATAAAGATAAAAAAGGCTAGAAATGGCAAAAACTAGAGTATATTCTAATGGATATTTTTATAATTTAAGTTATGAAATCATCAATCCAAAATGCGAAAAAACAATTCTTATTTTACACGGTTGGGGTGCTAATAAAGAGCTTATGAAACAAGCTTTTGAAAAGTCTTTGAATGGTTTTAAACAAATTTATTTAGATTTGCCTGGTTTTGGAAATTCAAGCATAGACGCACCTATGGATTCTTATGCTTATGCTAAGGTTGTAGAAGACTTTTTAACTGCAATTGAGCAAAAGGCAGATTATTTAATGGGACATTCTTTTGGTGGAAAAGTTGCGACTATTATGTGTCAAAATGCTAATTTTCAGGGTTTGATTTTACTCTCTAGTGCAGGTGTTGTATTACCAAAAAGTTTTAAAGTGAAGTTTAAAATAGCCTTGTTTAAAATTTTAAAAAATCTTCCTTATGGGGATTTTTGGAGGAAATTTTTTATTAGCAAAGACGCTCAAGGCATGAATGAAGTGATGTATGAGACCTTTAAGAAGGTTGTTAATGAAAATTTAGAAAATGAATTTCAAAAGCTTAAAAACCCTATTTTGATTTTTTGGGGTAATGAAGATAAGGCTACGCCTTTAAAAAGTGGAGCGATTATTCATTCTCTAGCACAAAAAGGAATTTTTTTTGCATTAGATGGGGATCATTTTTTCTTTTTAAAACATGCTGATTTTATAAATGAAAAAATACATGAGGAATTTTTAAAAAATGATTAGTATGGTAGCTTTTTTAAGTTTGAATTTTTTAATTGGATTTTATCTGATTTTAGCTTTGCAGTGGTACTATTATAAATTTTCACGCATAATTTTACATTTTGCTAAGCCTTTGTGGCATTTATATTTTTTAATAATTCCTTATTTTGCTTTTGTGTTTTCTTTATATAGTGGAAATTTTTATTTATATTTTATAGTTTTTGCTTTATCTTTACTATATGGTGGATATTTATATAAAAATTTAGATAAAAAGCTAGTTTTTACTGCTAGGATTAAGCGTTATTTTTTATTTTTGTCGCTTTTTACTTTAGTATTTATGCCATTTTTTTGGATAGGTTTGGAAGCTTTAGTAGCTGCATTTTTATTTAGCTTTTTAGTAGAAAAAATAAACCAAAATACATTTATAAAAAAGGCAAATAAAAAGATTTGTGATAATCCAAAATTAAAAATTATACTAATTACTGCAAGTTTTGGAAAAACAAGTATAAAAAATTTTTTATACGAACTTTTAAAAGATGAGTTTAAGTGTTATAAAACTCCAAGAAGCGTTAATACTTTTATGGGTATAGTAAAAGATATCAATGAAAATTTAGAAAATAATACTGAAATTTATATCGTAGAAGCTGGCGCAAGAGAGCAAAATGATATTGTAGAAATTACAGAGTTTTTAAATCCTCAAATTTGTATAGTAGGTGAGATCGGCTTGGCGCATTTAGAGTATTTTAAAACTCAAGATAATATCCGCAGTGCTAAGTTGCAAGCTTTAAAATCCAAGTGTTTGGAAAAATACTTTTTACACTCAAGCACCTTATATGAAAATGAATTTTATGATGATTGTTTAAGTGATGTTAAGGCAAGTTTAGAAGGTTTAGATTTTAAAATAAGATTAGATGATAATATTTATGATTTTCATGCGAATTTACTAGGCGCTTTTAATGCTTATAATATTAGTGTGTGTATTTTACTTGCTCATTACTTAGGAATTAAAATAGAAAATATTATAAAAAGTGTATCAAATTTAAAAGCAGTAGAACATCGTTTGCAGGTGATTTCTAAAGAGCCTAAATTTATCATAGATGATGGTTTTAATGGAAATTTTAAAGGTATGAGCCAAAGCTATGAGCTTTGCAAAAACTATCAAGGAAGAAAAGTTTTAGTAACTCCTGGTATAGTTGAAGTTAATGAAGAAGAAAATGTAAAATTATGTAAGATAATCAATGAATGTTTTGATTTTGTAATTATTACTTCAGAGACTAATAGCGCGATTTTGCGAAAACATATTACATTAGATTTTTATGTATTAAAAGAAAAATCTCAACTTGTGCAAGCTTTATCAAAATTAACTCAAAATGGAGATTTGATTTTATTTTCTAATGATGCGCCAAGTTTTATGTAAAACCATTTAGCTTAAAAAGGCCAAATGGTTTCCATGAATTTTGTCCCCCAAGGCTTACGCGTTGATTTATCTATATCGCCTTCAGTTTTATAAAGAATTTTTGCATCAGCTATGTATTTACTATCTATCATGTTATCTTGAGAAATATCATAAGGTCTTATAACCCCGCTTAGCTGAATGATTTGCTTTTCTCCATTGATTAAAAGCTCACGACTTCCTTCTATAAAATAATTTCCATTAGATAAAACTTTAATCACTCTAGCAGAAATGGTGGTCTGGAAATTTTCACTTCTAGTTTGGCTTCCTGTGCCTTGATATTGTGAAGTACTTGCTGTGGTATAACCTATATTTGTATAATCATTGATAAAATCTCTAGCTTTGCTAAGTCCAGCACCAGTGGTTACTTGTCCTCCACCTAAATTAACATTATTGTTTTTACTTGTAGCTTTTGAGCCTTGTGAGTTTTGTGTAGCATTTTCTCTAATGACTACAGTTACTAAATCATTTACATTCATTGCTTTTTTATCAGAAAATAAAGGATTATCTCCTTTACCAAACAACGATCCAGGGTTGCTTTGGGTATTATGATTTTGCTTTGGAGCTAATTCTTCTACATAAGTTGGGGGTTTCATGTTAATATGTGGATCGACTGTGGCACTACAACCAAACATTACAAAAGGTAACAAGTAAAAATTAACATTTTTAAATTTCATAGCTTTATAACCTTATATTATTGTGATGAATTTTAAAATTATTATATTACAAAAAAACAATTATTTTGTTAAAAAAAGAGGAAAAATGAAATCCATGTTTTTATTAAATTGTGTTGATGAGAAATTTTTAACACAGGTTTTAGAAAAAGTTCAAGGTAAAATAGCTTTTTATTTTCCTGTTAATTGTAAAAAGAATAAAGAAAAAATTGCTTTAATATGCTCAAAAACCAATTTCAAGCTAGATTTTTTTAGTAGTTTTGAAAAAAATAATTATCAAAGCAAATTTACTCAAAATTCAAATGATTTTTTCAAAAAAATAATTCAAGATTATGAGAAAATAAAAAAAGAAAATGATTTTATTATAGTGGTTGGAGTAGATGATTTTGGTTTGATGGGGGATTTGAGTTTAAATATAGCCTTAGCTAAAGAGCTAAATGCTCCTTTATGTGCAAAAAGTCAAGATGAAAATCATACTATGTTAAATTTCTTACTAGGCCAAAAACTTAGTGATTTTATTTTGTTAAAAGAAAATGAGGATTTTACTCAAGATTTATTACAAGAATATACTTATAAAACTCAGGCAAGATTTTCTTATGAGCTTTTTGAAAAAGCAAAAGCAGATAAAAAAATAGTGGTTTTACCTGAAAGTTTTGATGAAAGAGTATTAAAAGCTAGTGAGTTTTTAATGCAAAATGAGATAGTTGATTTGATTTTACTAGGCGATAGCAATGAAATCTGTGCTAAAGCCAATAGTTTAAATATTAATATTGATGGTGTGCGTATTATAAATCCTAAAAATTCTCAATATAATGAAGAATTTGAAGAGCTTTTGTATGAAGCTAGAAAAAGTAAAGGTATGAGTAAAGAAGAAGCTAAAAAACTCGTGCAAGATAAAACTTATTTTGCGACTTTACTTGTGCATACTCAAAAAGCACATGCTATGGTAAGTGGTGCAAGTACAACTACTGCTGAAACTATTCGTCCTGCCTTGCAAATCATCAAAACAAAACCTGATGTGAGTTTGGTTTCTGGTATGTTTTTTATGTCTTTAGAAGATAAGGTTTTGGTTTTTGCTGATTGTGCTGTTATGCCAAATCCAACCCCTGAACAACTTGCTGAAATTGCTTATGTGAGTGCAAATAGTGCCAAGGCTTTTGGACTTGATCCTAAAGTGGCTTTGCTTTCATATTCTAGCGGAGATAGCGGAAGTGGGGCTAGCGTAGATGCAATTAAAGAAGCTACTAAAATAGCTAAAGAAAAATATCCTCAACTTGAGCTAGAAGGCCCTATACAATTTGATGCAGCATATGATATACTAACAGCAAAAAGCAAAATGCCAAATTCTAAAGTAGCAGGAAGAGCAAATGTATTTGTATTTCCTGATTTAAATGCGGCAAATATTTGCTATAAAGCAGTGCAAAGAACAGCAAATTCTTTAGCTATTGGTCCGATTTTACAAGGTCTTAAAAAGCCAATTAATGATTTAAGTAGAGGTTGTTTGGTAGAAGATATTGTTAATACTGTGATTTTAAGTGCTATTCAAGCACAAGAATAAGGAGAAAAATGAAAATATTGGTTTTAAATTCAGGTTCATCTTCAATTAAATTTAAGCTTTTTGAAAAAGATGAGGCTTTAGCATCTGGTTTAGTGGAAAAAATAGGCGAGCAAAGCTCTAAAATAGAATTAAAAGATCTAAAAAGTGGTCAAAAATATCAAAAAGAATTAGCGATTAAAGATCATGAGCAAGGTATTGAATTAGTAAATGAATTGTTTACTCAAAGTGGAATTTTACATGATTTAAATGAGCTTGATGGATGTGGACATAGGATAGTTCATGGAGGCCCAAAATTAACTAAACATTGTTTGGTGGATGATGAAATTTTAAAAGAAATTGATAGGGTTTCTCATATAGCACCTTTACATAATCCTGCGCATTTAATAGGCATTAAAACTATGATAAAAGCTGCTCCAAAAGTTCCTAATGTGACAGTTTTTGACACAGCTTTTCATCAAAGTATGCCTGATTATGCTTATATGTATGCATTGCCTTATGAGTTTTATGAAAAACACCAAGTAAGAAAATACGGCTTTCACGGTACATCACATTCTTATGTAAGCAAGCAAGCTGCACATATACTTGGTAAAGATATTAATGAATTTAATGCCATTAGCGCTCATCTTGGAAATGGTGCGAGTGTTTGTGCTATAGAAAATGGAAAATGTGTAGATACTTCTATGGGTTTTACTCCACTAGAAGGTTTGATTATGGGAACTAGATGTGGTGATATTGATCCTGCTGTGCTGTCATTTTTAGCAAAAGAATTAAATTTAAATCCATCTGATTTAGATACTATAATGAATAAAAAAAGTGGTGTTTATGGAATTTGTGGGTTTAATGATTTTAGAGATATTGAAGCGCAAATTGAAGAAAATAACGAAAAAGCAAGACTTGCTCTTGATATGTTTTGTTATCGTTTGAGTAAATATATTGGCTCATATTTTGCGATTTTACCTAGAGTTGATGCGTTGATTTTTACAGCTGGTATTGGAGAAAATGATAATATTGTTAGAGCAAAAGTTTGTCAAAGACTAGCGCATTTGGGATTTGATATAGATTTGGATAAAAATGCACAACTTAGAAATGGTGAGATTAGTAAAAAAGGCTCTAAAATTAAAATTTTAATTGTTCCAACAGAAGAAGAATTAGAAATAGCTAAAATTACCACAGAACTTATTAAAAAATAAATAAACCTTGAGTTTTAAACTCAAGGTTTATTTTAAAATGCAGGAACTACTGCACCTTGGTATTTTTCATTGATAAAATCTTTTACTTTTTGACTTTGCAAAGCCTTTACCAAAGCTTTGATTTTAGGATTGTCTTTATTATCTTGAGTGGTTACTAAGATATTTGCATAAGGACTCTCTTTGCTTTCTATTAAAATAGAATCTTTTACAGGATTTAAATTTGCTGATAAGGCATA
The DNA here is from genome assembly GCF_024723515.1 of Campylobacter sp. W0066.2. Taxonomy (NCBI): domain Bacteria; kingdom Pseudomonadati; phylum Campylobacterota; class Epsilonproteobacteria; order Campylobacterales; family Campylobacteraceae; genus Campylobacter; species Campylobacter sp. W0066.2. The sequence goes on from NZ_JANQCV010000001.1 coordinate 124,380, forward strand.
GTTTGAATTAATCACTGCAAAATCAACATCATTTAAAGCTCTTGGAAGTTGTGCTGCTTTTAACTCTTTAAATTTGATATTTTTTGGATTATCTTTAATATCAAGTGGAGTTTTTAATGCGCTATTTTCAAAACTAACTAGCTTGGTACTAGCGATAATATCTAAAGCTCTGCTTTCATTTGTCGGATCATTTGGCACAGCTATAGTAGCATTTTGTGGAAGATCTTGGATATTTTTATATTTTTTAGAATAAACAGCCATTGGTTCAATGTGAACTTTTGCAACGCTAATTAATTTTGTGCCTTTATTGGCATTAAACTCATCCAAATAAGGTTGATGTTGGAAGAAATTTGCATCAAGTTCTTTACTATCTGTACTAAGATTTGGTAAAATATAGTCATTAAATTCTTTAATTTCTAATGTGTAACCTTCTTTTTTTAATAAATCTTTAGTTTGTTCTAAAATTTCAGCATGAGGCACAGGTGTTGCACCTACAGTGATAACTTCATTAGCAAATAAACTTGCACCTAAAATTGTGCTTGCAGTGAGCAGTTTTAACAATTTCATTTTAACTCCTTTTTATAGTTTTTAAAATATTTGATTATATTGTAAAAATATTAATAAGATAGGAAAAGTTTTATTTTTGTTTGTTTTTATATTCTTTGGCAAAATGTTTGAGTTCTTTTATAAAATCCGCATAACCACCCTTATGCCAATTTTTTTGAGCCTTAATGAGTGCTTGTCCGATTTTGTAAGAATAAGTATTTTGGTTTTTAATACCCTCGCTTTTATAATCATCATAACTTGATAAAGGGGGAAGCTTAAGATAAGGTTTTGTTTTTAAATCTTTTTGATATTGCTTGGCAAGTTTTGTGTGTTTATAGTAAATCTTTAACAAAGTAAAAGGTAAAAAAGGAATTTTTTTCTTATTTTTAGTGTATTCTATAAAAGCATAGCCTAACTTGTATGATAAATGATATCTTACTCTTGCTTTTGCTTGAGTATTGGTAGCTTTTACTCCATCTAAATATCTACTTCCTCCAAGTTGTAACCATTTTTCATAGTATTCTTGCCATTTAGGCCATGTTTGGTTACATAAGACATTATTCCAAAAACGATTATTACTACCTTCTGCATGTGTTATAGAAGCTTTTTGTGATAAATTGGTTCTATAGTCAATATTTCCATTGTAAGTATCTTTTAAATCTTTTATTTTAAATTTATGTTTTAGTATTAGTAGTGTAAACAATCCTTGATCATTTAAATTTTGAATATTTTCGTTTAAATGTTTATATATAAACTGATAACATTTTAAAGGATTTGGTATAAGATCGGTAAAGACCAAAATTCCCGTTAAATACGTACGTTTTTGATGATATTCTTTTTTTGTGGGCAAGCTTTCAAGAAGCAAAGTTTTACCTAATCTTGCACCAAAATGATATTTTCTAGCTTTTAATTTGCTAAGTTCATCTATGCTTTTTAAAAGTAAAACATCAAAATCAAGATAAATAATACTTTCACATTCATCTAAAAACTTAAAAGCTTCAAATCTTGCAAAAGCCATATGTGTCCATCTTTTTAAGAAAAATAAATTATTAATATCGTTTTGATTTTTACCAAGAGTAGCTAAAAAATCTTCTTGACTAAAAGGAATAAATTTAATTGTTTTATTTTTAACAATTTTTTGCATGATATTTTGATCATTCAAGCTAAAACCATCATGTAAAATATAAAATACATCTACCTTCTCACCCATAACATCCATGATGTTAATGAGTAGAGTTCCTATGGTAAAGCTTGAATTTTTAGTCGCTGCTAGCAAAATACCAAGTTTATGTTTCATTGTTTATCTTTTGGTGATTTTATAAAGAATATTTCCTATAAATTGTATGATTTGAACCAAAACAATCAAAATCACAACGGTTTGAATCATAATATCAGTTCTAAAACGCTCATAACCATAGCGAATAGCCACATCACCCAAACCACCACCACCAACAGTTCCTGCCATAGCAGAAAATCCAATAACAATAATTAAGATTAAAGTAATACCATTAATAATGCTTGGTAAAGCCTCACTAAACATAACTTTAAAGATAATTTGTGCTTTGCTAGCTCCATAAGATCTTGCTGCTTCAATGATAGCAGGATCAATTTCTTTAAAAGCACTTTCAATCATTTTAGCTAAATAAGGCGCAATTCCTATGGTAAGTGGTACTATGGTAGCAGTTGTTCCTATGCTAATACCAATGAGATATTTTGTAAAAGGACTCAAAACTACAATGAGTACTAAAAATGGAAAAGATCTTAAAATATTGATAATAAAATCAAGTACACTATAAATGCTTTTATTTTCCCACAAGCCACCTTTATCAGTAACAGTAAGCACAATTGCAGGGATAAGTGCGATTAAAAAGGCTAAAAAAGTGGCTGTAAAACTCATATAAAGAGTTTCTAATAATGCCGGATAAAGTATATTTTCAAAATTTCTTAAAATTGCTTCTAAATTCATTACACAAGCTCCCAAATAACGCCATTTTCTTGTAAATAATTTAAAACTTTTTCTTGATCTTTAGCTTCTATATTGATTACCAAATTTCCTAAAGCATTGTTGTTTAGTTTTTCTATCTTACCCCAAACTATATTAAAATCAATATTTAAACTTCTAGCCATGTGAGTGATAATGCTTTGATTTGCTTTTTCTTTGCAAAAATATAAGCGCACATTAACTCCATTTTGTGGTAAAAAATCACTCTCCCCTAGAAATTCACGCATTTTTTCACTTGGCTTTAAGAATAAATCTTCAATTTTCCCTTGATCTATGATTTGTCCATGCTCTAATAATACAGCCTTTTGTGCTATTTGTTTTACTGCTTCCATTTCATGAGTTACTAATACTACGCTGATGTTAAATTCTTGATTGATTTTAGCAATAAGTTCTAAAATATTGTTTGTAGTATTTGGATCAAGTGCAGAAGTAGCTTCATCGCTTAGTAAAATTTTAGGATTTAAAGCAAGGGCTCTAGCTATGGCTACCCTTTGTTTTTGACCACCACTTAGCTCATTTGGATAAGCCTTGCTTTTAGCTAAAAGCCCCACAAGATCTAAAAGCTCATTAACTCTTTTTTGAATTGTGCTTTTGTCAAAATTATGAATTTCTAAAGGCATAGCTATATTTTCAAATACATTTTTTCTACTCATAAGTGCAAAATGCTGAAAAATCATTCCTATATCTTTTCTAAATATTCTTAATTCTTTTTCTTTTAAAGTAGCTATTTCTTTACCAAAAACCTCTACGTTACCACTTTGATAATTTTCCAAACCATTAATACATCTTAGCAAAGTTGATTTTCCTGCTCCGCTGTGTCCAACAAGAGCATAAATTTCTCCTTCTTTAACTTCTAAAGAAACATCATTTATAACTAATTCTTTGCCATAATATTTTTTAAGATTTTGTATTTTTATCACTTATTAGCCTTCTAAATTAGAAATTTCATCATTGATTTTTTCAAGTTGAGCTTTAATGCTTTCAAGTTGAGTTTTATTTTGCTCAACAACCGCAGCAGGTGCATTAGAGATAAATTTTTCATTTTTCATCATAGCATCTAACTTGTTAAATTCTTTTTCAAGTTTTGTTTTTTGACTATTAAGTCTATTTAAAACACCGCTTAAATCAAGATCTTGAGTTGGTATAAATACTTCTAAATTCTCACTTACATCTCTGATGGATTTTTCTAAATTTGTATTGATAAACTCGATGTTTTCGCATTTTGCAAGTGTTGAGATAAAATTAGTGTAATTTTTTAACTCAGCTATTAAACCCTCATCGTTTAATTTTATACAAGCTTTTTGAATTTTTGCATTTGCAAGTTCTACTAAGGTTTTTGCACGGCGTAAACTCACTATGCTTTCTATAATGATATTAAATAATTTTTCGATTTTTTCATCTCTGGAATTAAATTTAGGATATTTTGAAATCATTATAGATTCATGAGTTTGGATAGAAGTTTTACTTAACTCATGGTATAAATGCTCACTAATAAATGGCATAAAAGGATTTAAAAGCTTTAATGCTTCTTTAAAAATACTTCCAAGCTCTTTTATACTTGATTTTTCAGCCTTACTAAGCTCAATCCCCCAATCACAAAATTCATCCCAAAAAAATCTATACAAAGTGTTTGCCGCATCATTAAAGCGGTAATTATCTAAATTTTCTCTTGTTTCTTTTACGCATACTTCAAAACGAGATAGTATATATTTTGCCAAGTTGGTTTGAATTTTACTTTTATCTAAATCTTCAAATTTTTCTTCATTTAAGAGTAAAAATTTGCTTGCATTATAAAGCTTGTTGGTAAAATTTCTAACTTGTATGAGTTTGTCATTACTTAATTTTATATCTCTACCTTGGATAGCTAAAAGAGCAAGGGTAAAACGCAAGATATCAGCACTGTATTCATCCACGCTTTGCACAGGATCAATGACATTACCTAAAGACTTGCTCATTTTTCTACCTTGTTCATCTTTAACCAAAGCATGCAAATATATATCTTTAAAAGGAAGCTCACCTAAGGCATTAGTACTTTGAAACATCATTCTAGCAACCCAGAAAAATAAAATATCAAAGCCAGTGATTAATAAAGAATTTGGATAAAAATCTCTTAAATCATCTTCATGCCAAAGTGTGCTTTTACCCCAGTCTTTATTACCCCAACCTAAAGTACTCATAGCCCAAAGACCTGAAGAAAACCAAGTATCTAAAACATCAGGGTCTTGTTTGAAATTAGTGCTTTGGCATTTTGGGCATTGACTTGGAGTTTCTTCTCTTGCCCATTCATGGGAGCATTCACAGTAATACACAGGAATTTGATGACCCCACCAAAGTTGTCTTGAAATACACCAATCTTTTAAATCCCTCATCCAAGCATTAAAACTATTAATCCAATGTGCAGGGTAGAATTTGCTTCCGCCAAGATTAACTTTTTCTATGCTTTCTTTTGCGATTTCATTTTTTACAAACCATTGTTTAGAAATATATGGCTCAACCACATTTTTACAACGATAACAATATCCTACTTGATTAGTATAGTCTTCTATTTTTTCAACAAAACCTTTTTCTTGTAATTCTTTTATAATAACATCTCTTGCTTCTAATCTTTCTAAGCCTTTAAAATGCAAGCAATGTTCATTTAAAATACCTTTTTCATCAAAGATAGTAATAAATTCAAGTTGATGTCTTAAGCCTACTTCATAGTCATTATGATCATGTGCTGGGGTTACTTTCACAAAGCCTGTACCAAATTCCATATCCACATGCTCATCAGCAATAATAGGAATTTTTCTATCTATTAAAGGTAAAATGACATTTTTGCCTATCAAGTGTTTAAATCTTTCATCGTTTGGATTAACCATCACAGCGCTATCGCCAAAGTAAGTTTCTGGTCTTGTGGTGGCTACTATGATGTGTTCTTGAGAATTTTCTAAAAAATATTTTAAATAATATAATTTTCCTTTATTTTCTTTATGTTCTACTTCTATATCGCTTAATGCTCCATCATGAGTGCACCAATTTACCATGTAATTTCCACGCACAATAAGCTTTTTATCATAAAGATCCACAAAGGCTTTTTTTACCGCATTTACTAAACCCTCATCCATAGTAAAACGCAAACGACTCCAAGCAGGAGTGATACCCAAAATTCGCATTTGCTTAACTATAGTATCACCGCTTTGTTCTTTCCATTCCCATACTTTTTTTATAAATTCTTCTCTACCAAGTTCTTCTTTTTTAACACCTTGAGCTAAAAGTTGTTTTTCTACAACATTTTGTGTTGCAATGCCTGCATGATCAAGCCCTGGTTGGTAAAGGGTTTTATAGCCATCCATTCTTTTATAACGCGCTGTGATATCTTGTAAAGTACAAGTTAGGGCATGACCTATGTGCAAAACGCCTGTTACATTAGGTGGTGGCATCATAATACAAAAGTTTTTACCTTTTTCTTGAATTTTTTCATTACCATTGATTTCAAAATATCCGCGTTCTTCGCAAATTCTATAATATTCTTTTTCTAGTGATTTATCATACATAATTGCTACCTTGAGAATGAAAATAAATTATTATGTTAGCTTAAAATTGTTAAAGAAGTTTTGAAATTTAGAAATTAGTTATAAAAAACTAATTTCTACTTTACGATTATTTTGTCTTTGAGAATCAGACTTATCTTTAGTAGGATAGGTATCTTTTCCTAAAGATTCTATTTCTATAACTTCAGTAAAACTAAAGAAATGTTTAGCCACATTCATTGCTCTATTTAGTCCTATCATATAGTTTGCAAAAGTACTACCTCTATCGTCTGCATAACCTTGAATTTTAACTCTTTTGAGTACATCTTCTCTTGCTAGATTTTGATTGATTTTTTCAAGTAAATTTTCATTGCTATATTCACTATATCCATTTTTTTCAAATAAAAATTTCAAATCAGAAATTTTCACATCTACATAATTATATTTTTTCTTATTTTTAGCAAAAACAATATCTTTATTATATATGCTTAATTTCATATTGTCATTTGAAAGCATATCGATAAAAATAGTTAAATTATAATCTTGAGAATTAGCTTTAACAGGATTAATCATTTCTTTTAACATATCAATTCTATAATCACTTAAACTTTTTCCATCTAATACATAAACTTTAACAAAATCATCACTTAATCTTGGCTCATATCTACTAGTTTTACCTTTTGCAATGTATTCTTGCATAGTATTTTTATATTTTGTTGTTTTTTCTTTTTTTATGTTTGTTTGTTTGTTGTTTTCAACGAGAACTTTTTGTTCTTCTTGGGCTACTTTAGGTGTAATAGTTTCATTTTTAGAAACTTCAGCTATATTTGTTTGGGTTGTTGGCGCGACCTCTTGAGTGCTTGTATTTTCATCTATGATAGGATTATTTTGTACTGGAGTTTCTTCTTTTAAAGGCTCTTGATTTGTTTGTTGTGATGGATAATAAGTATTATCACTTATATTATTTCTTTCTTGGTTATATTGAGTACTTGGCGGAGTGTAGCTTTGATAAGAACTACTTTTCTTATAATCATATACATAGGTATTTGAATCATCTTCAAAATACCACATGTAAAAACCAATACTAGCGCCTATTAGCACCATAAAAGCTATACTAAAAGCAATAATACTTTTCATTTTTTATCCTTTGTGAAGTCCTTAAAAGGACTTTGATTATTTATAATTTTTAATAGAATTTTCTAAAATTTCACTTGCTTTTTCAATGCCTGCAAATTCTTTTACTTTTACCCATTTGTTTGGTTCAAGCATTTTATATGTTTCAAAGAAATTTTTGATTTTATCTAAGCTTGCTTTTGGTAAATCATCTAAACTTTTAATATTATCATATCTTGGGTCAATTTTACTTACAGGAACAGCTAGTAATTTTTCATCCATACCGCTTTCATCTTCCATTAATAATACCCCTATTAAACGACAAGGAATCATAGCTCCTGCTTGGATAGGGTATTCATTTAAAACTAAAACATCAATAGGATCGCCATCATCTGCAAGAGTATTTGGTATAAAACCATAGTTTGCTGGATAAAACATAGCTGAATACATCACACGATCAACCATGATGGCTCCGCTTTCTTTGTCAAGTTCGTATTTAATATTTGATCCATAAGGAATTTCAATAACTGCATTAAGTTTGTTTGGTACTTCTCCAACTTTGATTTTGCTAATATCCATTTTTTATCCTTTATTTTAATAAATCATTGATTAAATTTTTCATATCAGCTACGATAGCTTCAATACTTCTTTCACCATTGATTACATGGTGGATATTTTCTTTAGTATAAAAATTTGTTATTTCTTCTAAAGGTTCTAAATAAACTTTCATTCTATTATTGAAAACTTCTTCGTTATCATCAGCACCTCTAGCACGCCCTAAAACTCTTTCTCTAGCAACTTCTTCACTAACTTTAACTTCTATAACACCTTTTAAATTTACTTCATTTTGATTTTTTAATACCTTATTAAACTCAAGCATTTGTTCAACACTTCTCGGATAACCATCGATAAGTATCGTGTTAGTTGGTGCATTTTTTAAAGCAGTGATGATGGTATTAACAACTACATCTAGTGGAACTAAATTTCCCTTAGAAATAAAACTATCAATAGTCTTTCCAAGCTCACTTGCCTTAGCAACCTCTGCTCTTAGTAAATCACCTGTAGAATAATGAGTAATATTTGCATCATCTGTAGCTATAATGCTTGCATCAGTTGTTTTACCACTACCTGGTGCGCCTATGATTAAAAATAATTGTTTCATTTAGTATTCTCCCTTAATCTTATACCTAGTTCTCTCATTTGTTCATTGCTTACTTCGCTTGGAGCTTGAGTCATAAGACATTGTGCTCTTTGTGTTTTAGGAAATGCTATAACTTCTCTAATGCTTGAAGATTTTGTTAAAAGCATGATAAGTCTATCAAGACCTATTGCTATACCACCATGTGGCGGTGCTCCAAAGCTTAATGCATCAAGTAAGAAGCCAAATTTCTTTCTTTGCTCTTCTTCATCAATATTTAAAAGTTTAAATACTTTTTGTTGGATAGGACTTTTGTGAATTCTTATACTACCACCACCTAGTTCTACACCATTTAATACCACATCATGCGCAATAGAATTAATTTCTTCTAAATCTTGTTCATCAATATTTTTTGGCATAGTAAATGGATGGTGCATTGCAGAATAGCTTCCATCATCATTTTGTTCAAACATAGGAAAATCAATAACCCATAAAAATTCTAACTTATCCTCATCAATAATTTTCATTTCATCAGCAAGGAATAATCTAAATCTACCCATATAATCAAGCACGGTTTTCTTAGCTCCTGCGCCAAAAAATACTACATCTCCAACTTCTAATTCACATCTTTGAATTAAAGCATTCAAATCCTCTTCGCTAAAGAATTTACAAAGTGGGCCTTTAGGACCATCTTCTTTCATTTGTATAAATGCAAGTCCTGCTGCTCCAAATTTGCGTACAAATTCTTCAAATCTTTGTATTTGGCGTTTAGAAAAAATCGTATCGCCTTTTGGAACTCTTAAGGCTTTAATGCGATTTTTCTTTGTATCTTTTGCAATATTTGCAAAAATTTCATTATTTGATTTTGCAAAAATATCAATCACATCAATAAATTTCATATCAAATCTTAAATCAGGCTTATCAGAACCATAATTTTCCATAGCTTCTTTATAACTCATTTGTCTAAAAGGTATGCTAATTTCTTTTCCGCAAGCTTTGAAAATATCTTTAAGTAAATTTTCTGCCATAGCTATGATATCTTTTTGCTCACAAAAACTCATTTCTATGTCTATTTGAGTAAATTCAGGTTGGCGATCCGCTCTTAAATCTTCATCTCTAAAACATTTTGCAATTTGAAAATATCTATCAAATCCTGAACACATTAAAAGTTGTTTGAAAAGTTGAGGACTTTGAGGTAGGGCATAAAATTCACCTTGATGTACGCGTGATGGTACTAAATAATCCCTTGCGCCTTCTGGAGTGGCTTTGGTTAAAATAGGAGTTTCAACCTCTAAAAATCCCATTTTTGCTAAAGAATTTCTTGTTGCAATACAAGCAGCTGATCTTAGAGCAAAATTATCATAAAGTTTTTTACTTCTTAAATCTAAAAATCTATATTTTAATCTTAATTCTTCATTTACACTTTCATCGCCTATGGCAAAAGGCACTACAGCGCTTTCATTTTCAATAGTAAGTTTGTTTATAACAACTTCTATTTCTCCGGTTTTTAATTTAGGATTTACAAGTCCTTCACCGCGTGGGCGAATTTTGCCTTGTGCTATTAAAACATATTCATTTCTCACCGATGAAGCTATATTATGTGCTTCTTGATTATCTGCAGGATCACATACTAACTGTATAAGTCCGCTACGATCTCTAAGATCGATAAAAATTACACCTCCATGATCACGGTAAGAATTTACCCAACCACATAATGTTACTTCCGCGCCAACATTTTGTATGTTAAGCTCTGTATTATAATGAGTTCTCAAAATTTTTCCTTAGCTTAATTTTGTTCAATTTTGTTATTATAGTATTTTATTCTTTTGCTTAGCTAAGTTTTGTTATAATTTTTTTATGAAAAAAAATATAAATATAGAAAAAATTCAAAAAATAGGCTTATTTTGCAGGTTAAATACAAATTTAAATGAGCAAATTGCTTTTTTAAAAACAATTTTTTTGCAAAAAAATATAGAGCTTGTATTATTAGATCAAGAAAAAATTAATCTAAAAGATTTAAAAAAATTAGATTTTTTGATTTCTCTAGGTGGGGATGGCACACTTTTATCTTTATGCAGGCAAGCTTATCAAGCAAAAAAGCCTATTTTGGGTATAAATGCAGGAAATTTAGGTTTTTTAACTGCTTTTTCTTTTAGTGAGGTAGAAAGTTTTTTTAAAGATTTTTTTAAAAGTAATTTTAAAATAGAAAAAGCCAAAATGCTTCAAATTACCTTGTATAAAAAAAATAAGATTATTAAAAAATTTGCTTTTAATGACGCAGTTTTTTCTCGTGATAATGCTTTAATGGCAAATGTGGAAGTTTTCTTTGAAAATAAACTTTTTAATGCTTATTATGGAGATGGTTTGATTATAGCTAGTTCAAGTGGTTCAACTGCTTATAATATTAGTGCGGGTGGGCCTATAGTGCATCCTTGGAGTGAAATTTTTGTTTTAACTCCGGTTTGTTCTCATTCTTTAACTCAAAGGCCCATAGTTTTACCTTATGGTTTCGAGCTTGAGCTAAAGGTTGAGCATTGTTTGTTGTATTTAGATGGGCAAGAAGTTATTGATCCTAAAGAATATGATAAAATTCTTATAGGACTTAGTAAAAAAGAACTTAGTTTTATACATAAAAAAGATAGAGATTATTTCCAAGTTTTAAAAGAAAAGTTAAATTGGGGTAAGTGATGATAGAAAGTATTTTGATTAAAGAAAATTTAGGTTTTAAACAAGCAAAATTAGACTTAGAAGCTGGACTTACTGTCTTTACTGGTTTAAGTGGTGCTGGAAAATCTGTGCTTTTTAAGGCCATTTTGGCAGCTTTTGCTCTAAGTGAGAGTGAAGCTAAAATGGTGGAAGTTTTATTAAGCGATGAACTTGAATTAGATGAGTTTGGTATCGAAAATGAAGAATTAAATGTATTTAAACTTTTAAAAGATAAAAGCTCGCGTTATTTTATCAATAATCAACTTATTTCAAAAAAGAATTTAGCCTTGCTTTCTAAGAAATTTGTAAAATATCTTTCAGCTAAGGAAAATAATGAGTTCTCAAATGAAAGATTTTTAAACTTACTTGATTTTATGCAATCAAAAGAGGATAAGAAATTTCAAGATTTTTTAAATGAATATAAAAATATTTATAATGAATACATAGAAAATAAAACTAAATTAGAAAAAATTCAAGAAGAAGAAAAAAAAGTAGAAGAATTAAAAGAATTTACGAGCTTTGAAATACAAAAAATTCAAAGTATTAACCCAAAAATTGGTGAATTTGATGAGTTGATGAGTTTTAAAAAAAGACTTTCTAAAAAAGACAAAATTGACGCTGCTTGGAATAGGGCAAGTAGAATTTTTGAATTAGAATCAGCAGTGATTGAAGCTTTGCAAATTAGTGATGTTGATAGTTCATTTTTTTCAGAGTGTTTAAACGAATTAAGAGCAGTGTGGGAAAATCAAAGCTTTGATGATTTTGATTTTGATATAGAAGAAGTACTTGATAGGATAGAAAAACTTTCTTCTTTGATTTCAAAATATGGAAGTATAGAAGAAGCTTTAGAAGCTTTAGAGAAGAAAAAAGCAGAATTAGCTCATTATGAAAATTTAAGTTTTGAAAAAAAAGAATTAGAAGAAAAAGTACAAAATGCTAAAATGCTTTTAGATGAGAAAAGCCAAAAATTAAGTACTTTGCGTAAAAAAAGATTAAAAGAGCTTGAAAAATTACTGAATTTTTATCTTGAAAAACTTTATATGAAAGAAGTTAAATTAGAACTTAAAGATTGTGCTTTGAGTATTTTAGGTAAAGATGAAGTGAGTTTAAATATCAATGAAGCTAGTTTAAAAAATTTAAGCTCAGGCGAGATAAACCGTTTAAGACTTTCTTTTATTGCAACTGAATGTAATGTTACTAATAAAGCTAGTGGGATAATATTTTTAGATGAAATTGATGCAAATTTAAGTGGTAAAGAAGCAATGAGTATAGCTGAAGTGTTAAAAGAGCTTGCTAAGTTTTATCAAATTTTTGCAATTTCACATTTACCACAGCTTTCATCAAAAGCAAGTAATCATTTTTTAGTAGAAAAAATAGGAAATGAAAGTAGGGTAAGAAAAATAGAAAAAGAAGAAAGAGTAAGAGAGCTTGCTAGAATGGTAAGTGGGGAAAATATTACCCAAGAGGCTTTAGAATTTACTAGAACTTTACTTTAAAAATAAAAAGTAAATTTTCTATATGGTATAATAATAGTTTTAAATTATAAAGAGAGTTGGCTATGGAAGAAAAAATTTTAATTATTGATGATAACAAAATGCTTACAAAACTTTTAGCAAAAAAAGTAGAAAATACTTTAGGTTTAAAAGTAGATGTTGCTTTTGATATGAATAGTGCTAAAGAATTAGTGAAAAATGATTATTTTATGGCTTTTGTAGATCTTTGTTTACCAGATGCTCCTAATGGAGAAGTGGTAGATGTAATTTTAGAAAAAAATATTCCTGCTATAGTGCTTACAGGAAGTAGCGATGGACAAACCCGTAAAAAATTTATGGAAAAAGATATTATAGGTTATATTCAAAAAGATAGTGAGAGCTGTATTGATGAAATGCTAAGCTCTATTAGAATGCTTCAAAAAAATAATAAAACTAAGATAATTTTAGCAATCGCAAATGTAACTTTACGTGCAGAAATGAAAAAAAATCTTAACAATCAACTTTTTAATGTCTTAGCAGCAGCCCATGGAGAAGAAGCACTAAATTATTTAAGTGATAATCCTGATACAAAATTAGTAATTTGTGATGCAACTATGCCAGTAATTAATGGAGAAGATTTGCTTGTAGAAATTCGCTCAAAATACTCTAAAATAGAGCTTGGTGTGATTATGGTTGGAGATAAAGATGATGCGCTAGAGGCAAGAGCTTTTAGAAAGGGTGTGAATGATTATGTGATTAGACCTTTCCAAAAAGAATCGCTAAATTGCAGGGTAAATAATTGTTTAGATTATATGCAAAAATGTGTTTTACTTGATGAGTATAGTTTGGGTAAAGATTTGCTAACAGGTCTTGATGATTATGCAAATTTTGAAAAAAGATTTTTAGATTATTTAGAAGATATGCAAGAAAATGAAGAAATGGCTTTGGCTTTGATTGATATTGATAATCTTGCAACAATCAATTATGAGTTAAGCTATGATTGCGGTGATGGAGTGATAAAACACACAGCTAAAAAAATCAAAGATCAAATTCGTGGTATGGATTTAGCAACTAAAATTGAAGATGGTAAATTTTATGTATTATTAAAAAATACTGGACATAAAGAAGCATTAAAAGTTTTTTCAAATATAAGAGTAAATATTGCCAAAGAAAGTGTTTTAATAGCCCTAGATGAAGTAGATTATAGTGTTTCTGCGGGAGTTGCTTTTGGGGTTAAAACAAGCCAAATGCAAGATTTACTGAATAATGCTCAAAAGGCATTAGATTTAGCTAAGGCTAATGGTAAAAATAGGGTAGAGGTATGTTTTTAGATTGTGATTTTAGCGAAAAAATCATAGATACGCATTGTCATTTAGATAGCCAAGCTTATTTTGGATATTTGGATGAAATGTTAAATCATGCCTTTGCTAATGGAGTGGGTAAAATCATCATACCTGGTGCAGATATAAAAGATTTGCCAAGAGCAAGAGAAATTGCACATGATTATGAAAATGTGTATTTTTCTTGCGGGGTACATCCTTATGATATAGATGATTTTGATTTAAATATTTTAAAAGAATTTATAAATGATAAAAAATGCGTTGCAGTGGGCGAGTGTGGGCTTGATTATTATCGTTTAAGGGCTGATGAGGATGAAATAAAAGTAAAGCAAAAAGAAGTTTTTATAGCTCAAATTCAGCTAGCTATTGAACATAAAAAGCCTTTGATTGTGCATGTGCGTGAGGCTAATGAAGATAGTTTTAATATTTTAAAAACATATGCAAAAGATTTGCAAGGTGGTGTTTTGCATTGTTTTAATGCTAGTGAGCTTTTACTTCAGCTAGCAGATGATGGTTTTTATTTTGGTATAGGTGGGGTTTTAACTTTTAAAAATGCAAAAAAACTAGTAGAAATTTTACCTAAAATTCAAAAAGATAAACTTGTTTTAGAAACAGATGGACCTTATTTAACTCCAGAACCACATCGTGGCAAGGTAAATGATCCTATTTTGACCCATTTTGTAGCTCAAAAAATGGCTGAACTTTTAAATTTATCAAAAAATGAAATAATAAAACTTACTAATTTTAACGCTAATCGTTTGTTTTTTCAAGGTTTATAATGAAAAAAAGCTTTTTATTTTTTATTTTAGTATTATTGTGTTTAAATGCTAAGGCCTTACAATTTACTCCAGAGCACTATACTCAACAAGCACAAATTTTAAGAAATTTAGACATAGAAGCAAGTTATCTTAGCGATATGATTTTTTTAGAATTTAAAGAATCTTCCATGGATATGCATTCTAAAACTTTAGTGGATACTATGAGGGAATTTTACAAAATCACCCCAATTATCCGTAAAATCTTAGAAAAAGAAAATATCCCTCAAGAATTTTTATACTTAGCGATTGTAGAATCTGGTTTGAAAATTCACAGTATCTCAAGAACTAAAGCAGTAGGTGTTTGGCAATTTATGAAACCAACGGCGCAAACTTTGGGTTTAAGGATAGATCCTTATGTAGATGAGAGAAAAGATTTAGTAAAATCAACTTATGCAGCTATTACTTATTTAAAACAACTAAAAGAGCAGTTTGGAAAATGGTATTTGGCTATTTTGGCTTATAATTGTGGTGATGGCAAATTACGCCAAGCTATAAAAAAAGCAAAAAGTGATGATTTAAGGGTTTTGCTTGATCCTGATAAAAAATACTTGCCATTAGAAACAAGAATTTTTATTAGAAAAATTCTTACTATGGCATTTTTGGCTAATAATAATGATTTTTTAATTTCACAAGATAGTGCCTTGCTTAATTATGCCCTATCAAGTGAAGTTAAAAAAATACCTGTTCCGCCAAGTGTTTCTTTAAGAGAACTTGCCAAAGTAGCTAAGATGTCTTATAATGAATTTAAGCGTTATAACCCACATTTTAACTATGACTTTACTCCGCCTGATAAAAAAGATTATTATATGTATATTCCTTTAAGCAAAAGTGTGGCAGTAGAAAAGGCATTAGGGAATGTAAAATTAGCTAAGGTGGATACAACTATTCCACATACAAAAATTTATATAGTAAAAGAGGGTGATAGCCTTTATACTATTGCAAGAAAACACAAAATAAGTGTTGAAAGTATTAAAGAATACAATAAAATCAAAGGAAATTTAATCAATATTAATCAAAAACTTGTGTTAAAAATTAAGGAGAATAATAATGCAAAAATCAAAACAACTCAAAAAATATCAAAAAACTCTCATACAAAAGTCGTTAGTCGTTAGTTGTGTAGGGGTTTTATTCAGTGCTTGTAGTATGGTGCCTATTAGCACGCCTACTGTGTATTACCCAGAAAGAGATTTTAAAAGTATAAAGCATAATAATACAGGCTTAAAAGGCACTATGAAGCCTTACACTATTAATGGTAAAACTTATTATCCAACGGTAGTAGAAGTAGGTGAGACTGCTGATGGTATAGCTAGTTGGTATGGTCCGGGTTTCCATGGTAAAAAAACTTCTAATGGTGAAACCTATGATCAGCACGCTTATACTGCGGCTCATAAAACTTTACCTATGAATACCATAGTAAAAGTAACTAATTTAAAAAATCATCGTCAAACCACTGTTAGGATTAATGATAGAGGACCTTTTGTAGCAGGTAGGATTATAGATTTATCTAATATGGCTGCAAGAGATATAGATATGATTCAAGCAGGAACAGCTCCTGTAAGACTTGAAGTGATTGGCTTTGGAACAAGTGCAAGTTCGGGTTCGGTGCATACTAATTCTAATTTAGGCAGTAGTGGAGAGATTACTGATAGTGGTCATATTTTCCAAGGTGGATCTTTTATGGTGCAAATTGGAGCATTTAGAAATAAAAGTGGCGCAGAGTTAATAGCAAGTAGGTATAAAAACTATAATTCTTACACTTCGACTATACAAACAAGTGCTAAAGATGGCTTACATAGAGTATTTTTAAAAGGTTTTAGAAGTGAGCAAGAAGCAAGAGATTTTGTTGATAGTGGATCTTTCCCAGGTGCGTTTATAGTAAGAGAGTAAAATCATGATAGAACTTATTTTTTTAGATGTAGATGGTTGTTTAACAGATGGTAAAATCATCTACACGCAAAATTATGGCGAGATTAAAGAATTTAATGTAAAAGATGGCGCAGCAATTGAAGCTTGGCAAAAGCTTGGTAAAAAAGTTGCTATTATTACAGGTAGGACTAGTGAGTGCGTGTATTTTAGAGCTAGGGATTTAAAAATTGATTTAGTCTATCAAGGTATTAGTGATAAACTAGCTTGTGCTAAAGAAATTTTAGAAAAATTAAATTTAGATTTTTCTCAATGTGCTGCTATTGGGGATTATTATAATGATATGAGTTTGCTTGAAGCAGTTGGATATAGCTTTAAGCCAAAAGATGCACATAGGGTTTTAAAAACAGATAAGGTTTTAAATAGAAAAGGTGGCAATGGAGCGGTAAGTGAAATGATAGAAATTTTGATTGAACACAATAATATGCAAGCTCAATGGGATAAACTTTGGCGATAAAAATTTTTGCTATATTCATGGGTTTGTTTGTTTTTATTATGGTGATTTTAAGCACTCAAGATCTTTATTTTTCTACTATAAAACCTCAAGAGATTGATATAGCCAATATGCAAGCTTTTGAAGTGCTTGATTATGAATTGAATGCTAGTGTAGTTAAGGCTATATATCAGGCAAGTCGCTGGGTAAAATATCAAGATAAAGATATTTTTGATGATTTTAAAGTACAAGCACTTGATTATAATTTAAGTTCAGATTTATTAGTAAGAAATAATGAAAAATCCATTCTAGAAGGTAATGTAAAGTATTTTGATCATAATCAAACTTCTATTTTTGCCCAAAAAGCAACTTATGATATGAAAAATAAAATTTTATTTTCTAATGATAATTTTAAAGCATATATAGGTTTAAATGAGGTTTTTGGAGATAATTTTTTATATGATGTTAATCAAAAAAAATTAAAAATTCAAGGAATAAAAGCATGGTTTTTAGAACAATAGTTTTTTTATGTTTGTTAAATTTGTTTGCATTTAGTGTGCAAAAAATAGAGGTTTATGCTAAAGATTTTTATTTAGATGAGAAAAACGAAACAAGTGTATTAACTGGTGATGTAGAAGTTAAAAAAGGAAAAGATATTTTGAATTCGCAAAAATTAACTATTTATATGAAAAATAAACAGCCTGTCAAATACATAGCAACTAAAGATGCTAAATTTAAAATAATGATGGAAGACAAAACTTATCATGGAAGTGGTAATGAATTTGTTTATGATGTAGCTAAAGATATGTATGAGATTAATGGCAATGCAAAAATTACAGAAATACAAACAAAAAAAGAACTCATAGGGGATAAGATTATCGTAGATAGAAAAAATATGACTTATAGAGTAGTGAGTAAAGATAAAAAACCCGCTAAATTTGTATTTGAAGTAAAAGAATGATACTTAATGCTAAATTTTTAATTTCTGCTTCCAAAATAGACGAAGCTCCACAACCTATATACACTGAAATTGCTTTTTTAGGACGCTCTAATGTGGGTAAAAGTTCTTTGATTAATACTCTTTGTAAGAATAAAAATTTAGCAAAAAGCTCTTCAACTCCGGGCAAAACCCAACTTATTAATTTTTTTGAAGTTGATTGTAAAAAAGATGAAGATAAATTCAAATTAATGTTTATTGATTTACCTGGTTTTGGTTATGCGAAAGTGAGCAAAAAAACTAAGGCTATTTGGAATAAAAATTTAGATGAGTTTTTAAAAGAGCGCAGTTCTATCAAGCTTTTTATTCATCTAATAGATTCAAGACATGATAATTTAGATATTGATACAAATTTAGATTTATATTTAGATTCTTTTATTCGAGCTGATCAAAAAAAAATAACAGTTTTTACAAAAGCAGACAAGCTTAATCAAAGTCAAAAAGCAAAAATTTTAAATGCAAATAAAAATGCCATTTTGGTGTCAAATCTGAAAAAAAGTGGTATTGATAAATTAGAACAAAAAATCATTTTAGAGAGCTTGGGTTTTAATGAGGAGTAGAAATTTAGTAAAAAATAGATTTGATTTTTCTTATTTATTTTTTTATCTATCTTTGATTTTTTATCAAGTGCTAAGCTCTGTGTATTATTGGGTACCTCCTTTATTTGGAGTATTTTTTTGTTACATGATAGTGCTTTTAAAAGAAAAAGAAAGAACCCTTAATAAGCTTGATTTTAGATGGTATTTTTCTTTGTTTTATCTTTTATTGATTGATGTTATTCATGGATTTTATCTTTTTAGCTCATGGATAGCTTTTTTTATTTTTTATCATTTTTTTGTGGATTGGTTTAAAAGTAAATTAAAACTAGGGCATTATTTGCTCGTTGTATTTACTCTTTGTGCTTATATTTTCATCTATCTTTTTGATGTGTTTTTAGCATATTTAGATAATAATGAAATTTTAAAATTTGGTATTGAGTATTTATGGTTTTTTGCTGTTGAAGCTTTGATTTCTTTTGTTATTTTTAAAGGAAAAATCTAATTATGCGTATGCGTTTAGTGATGGGCTTTATAGCTTGCTTTTTTATGCTTTTACTTGCTAGAGTGTATTATATAAGTATAAAATCTAATGTTTATTATGAAGAAATAGCCAAGCAAAATGCCATTAAAACGCAATTTTTAGCACCTGTAAGAGGACAAATTTTAGATGTTAAAGGCAGACCCTTAGCAGTAAATAAATTAGGTTTTTCAATCTCTATAAAGCCATATTTGCATATAAAAAAGAAAAACAGAAATCTTTTAGAGCAAGAATTACAAGCTATAGTAGATGCTTTTCCTGATTTAAATATAACTAAATTAAAACGAAATTATATAAAAGCAGATTCTTATTATAACCAAGATTATATAGAAGTGGTGCCATTTATAGAATATGATGCCATGATTAAGCATTTTACTAAGCTTAATTTGCGCGAAAATATGCAAGTTAAATCTACCACTCAAAGATTTTATCCTTATGATGCTTTAGCTAGTCATGTTATAGGTTATGTTGGAAAAGCAAATTTAAATGATATGAATGAAAATGAAATTGCAAGATTAACTAGCTATGTAGGGCGTAGTGGTATAGAGCGTTCTTATAATGAAATTTTACAAGGCCAAAAGGGCGAAAAGATTAGTAAGGTAAATGCATTAAATAAAGAAATAGAAGAGCTTTCTTACAAAAAACCTACTTCGAGTAATATCACTTTAAGTATAGATCTTGACTTGCAAGAATACTTAGCTAGTATTTTTGAAAATTTAGCAGGTGCAGCTATAATAATGGATGTAAAAAGCGGGGCTATTTTAGCAGCTGGTAGTTTTCCTGAGTATAATCTCAATCCTTTTGTTACAGGTATTAGCCAAGAAGAATGGGATAAACTTTCTAACGATTTAAATCACCCTTTTACTAATAAACTTATTAATGGACTTTATCCTCCAGGTTCGGTTGTGAAAATGGGTACAGCTTTAGCATTTTTAGATAGTGGTAAAGTGAATGAAAATCATAAATATTTGTGTGATTCTAACTTTGAGCTTGGTGGTAGAAAATTTAGATGTTGGAAGGCTATAGGTCATGGTTATGTAGATATGAATGATGCTATTAGAGAAAGCTGTGATGTGTATTTTTATAAAGGTGCCTTAGAAGTTGGTATTGATACCATTAGTTCTGTTTTTGAAAGGGTAGGTTTTGGTGCAAAAACAGGGGTTGATTTACCTAATGAATTTATAGGAACAGTACCTAATAGAATATGGAAAAAAGAAAAATACAACCAACCATGGTACCAAGGTGAGACTTTAAATACAAGTATAGGACAAGGTGATTTTCTTGCTACTCCTATGCAAGTGGCTAAATTTACAGCTATGATTGCTACGGCTAAAAATATAACTCCACATTTTTTACATAGCGTTGATGATAATATTACTAAGATAAATTTTGACAATAATGAAAGTGTTTTTACGACTTTTGAATTATCAAAACTCCCACTTTTAAGGCGTGCTATGTATGAAGTTGCTAATGAAGACGGTGGAACTACGGCAAGATTTTTAAGAAATTCGCCTATTACCATAGCAGCTAAAACAGGAACAGCTCAAGTAGTTGGAATTTCTCAAAGTGAAAAAAAGCGTATTAAAGAAGAGGATTTAGAGTATTTTTTAAGATCTCATGCTTGGATTACCTCTTATGCACCTTATGAAAAACCACAGTATGTAGTGGTAGTTTTAATCGAACATGGGAAAAGTGGTAGTAGTACAGGGGGACCTATACTAGCTAAAATTTATCAAAAACTTATAGATTTGGGTTATATTGATAAAAAATATATCAAGAAAAAGACTAAATAATTAGCATTCCATCGCCATATGAGTAAAAACGATAGTTGTTTTTTATAGCTTCATGGTAAAGCTCCAATGTTTTTTCTCTACCTATAAATGCTGCTACAAGCATAATTAAAGTTGATTTTGGCAAGTGAAAATTAGTGAGTAAATAATCAAGTCTTTGCGGGGTGTTTTGTGGGTGTAAAAACAAATCACAAAAACCTTCTTTTAATTTTTTTCTATGATAATACTCTATACAACGAGTAACTGTGGTGCCAACACCTAGTATTTTCTTAGAAGAATCAATCAAAGCACAAGTTTCATCATCAATATGAAAAAATTCTGAATGTATTTTATGATCACGTATATCTTCACATTCTACACCTTTAAAAGTTCCTGCACCAACGTGTAGTGTAATAGTATGGATATTGTGATTTTTTTTAAGCTCATTGATCATCACTTCATCAAAGTGTAAGCTCGCAGTAGGTGCAGCAACCGCACCTTGATTTTTAGCAAAAATACTTTGATAGTTAATGTTATCTTGTGCTTCATCTGCTCTTTTAATATAGGGTGGTAAAGGTATATGACCTATTTTTTCTAAAATTTCAAAAACTTCATGATGATTGAGTTCTTTTTCATCATTAAAAAATTCCACTTCTCTTGTACCATCATTGTGTAATTTTTTGATTTTAGCTTTTAAAGAATTTTCAAAATATAAAATTTGCCTTTCTTTAATCTTACCCCGAATTTGCACTAAAAAATCATTATTCTTTAAAGGATAATTAATGAAAAGTTCTATTTTGCTACCGCTTTCTTTATTTCCATAAATTCTTGCTTTGATGACTTTAGTATCATTAAAGATGATTTCACAAGGTGGTAAAATTTTAGCTAAGTCTTTAAAGTGTAAATGTGAAATTTGATCTTTACATCTTTCATAAACCAAAAGCTTAGCATTTTCTTTGGGTAAAATAGGAAAATTTGCTATAAGTTCATTTGGTAAGTCATAATCATAGCTAGAAAGCAAAAGATCTTTATTAATCATTTTCATCATCTTCTTTTTGACTAGGATTAACTTTTTTAGCTATATAAATAGAAATCCCATAAAGTCCGCACAAAGGCACAGCCATTAAAAATTGTGATATAACATCAGGTGGTGTCATCATAGCTGAAAAAACAAAAATCACTAAAACAGAAACTCTAAAATGTTTTTTCAAAAAAGTATCATCAACAAGTCCAAGTTTAGCAAAGAAAAAGGTTATTACAGGCATTTCAAAAGCCAAACCAAAAGCAATTACTAATTTAGTAAAAAAGCCTACATATAAACCTATGCTAATTAAAGGCTTAAAATCTTGGGTTTGCACCCCAAAATCAATCAAAAATTTAAAAGCCAAAGGTATAACTATATAATAACAAAACAAAGCACCAAGCGCAAACATAATACTAGCAAAGCCTACAAAAGGCACTACCAATCTTTTTTCATTATCATAAAGTCCAGGTGCTACAAACTTCCAAAACTGCCAAAAAATAACCGGTAAAGAAATTAAAAAAGCTGTAAAAAATGAAACCTTCATCGCAGTAAATAAAGGCTCTTGTAGCTCAACGAAGGTCATTTGTCTTGAAATTTCAGGTAAGGCTGCTTCAACAGGCGCTTTTAGTATGTCTATGATATAGTTATTAAAACTAAAACATACAAAAAACATCACAACAACACAAGCAACACTTATAAATAATCTTTTTCTAAGTTCTACTAAATGCGGTTTTAATTCTTCAAACATTCTTAGCTTTCCATTTTCTGAGTATTTTTTTCATCTTTTTGAATTTTTTCTTCAAGATTAGAAAGTTCTTGTATATCTTTTTCTAAATCATTAATTTCACTTTTTAATTCTTTGGTATTATTTAAAATATCTTCTTTGAGTTGATCAAATTCTTCAAAACTTAGTTTTTTTCTGATATTTTCATTAGTTTGTGAAAATTCATCCTTGTATTTTTGTGCTTCATCTTTTAATTCTGCTATTTTTAGTTCTTTGTTAATACTTGCTTTTGCCTCATCAATATTGCTTTTAATGGCTTTTAAAATTTTTGCAATTTCAACTATAGTTGAAGGTAATTTTTCAGGCCCAAGCACTAAAATAGCTACAACTAAAATAACTAAAATTTCACCAAAACTCATTATTTTATCTTCTTTCGCTTGAATATATGGTTTACATTTTACATAAAAATACTTAAAAATATTATTACTTTTACTATATTAATATATTAATATATATTGATATATTAATATATTTTTGTTATATTTGATTAAAAATAAAAAGGAAAAGCATGGAAAAATTAGTTTTTATTTTAAAAGATTTTTTGATTTTATTTATAGAAATATCTGTTTTATTTGTTTTAGTTAGTATGCTTATTACTTATTTAAATGAGCGCTATGCTAAATTTTTCAATGAGCATTTAAAGAAAGATTCTTTCACAAGCTATATAAAAGCTATACTTTTAGGTTGTTTAACTCCATTTTGCTCATGCTCAAGCATACCGCTTTTAAACGCATTTTTAAAAGCTAAAGTCCCACTTGGGGTATGCATAGCTTATTTGATCACCTCGCCTTTAATCAATCCCATTATAGTGGTGATGTTTATGGTGAGTTTTGGCTTAAAAATCTCTTTATTTTATGTGGGATTTTTATTTTGCGTGATTTTATTTCTTGCTTTTTGTGTTTCTAAAATAAATACTCAAAGATTTTTTAATGAAGACTTTTTAAAAAATGAATTAGAGCAAAAGTCAAGTTGTTGTTCTAATAATACTTTTCAAAGCTCAAGCTGTCAAAAACCTAGTTCTATTTTTTTTAAAAATTCTAAAGTTAGCGGTAAAGTTTTAAAATTTAAGGCCAAGACAAAAGACAATAAAATCAAAATGCTATTTATGCAAAGCTTTAAAGAATATAAAAAAATATTACCTTATATTGTTATAGGTATGGCTATAGGGGCTGTTATACATGGTGCTTTTCCGCAAGATTTTTTCCAAAATTATATGAAAGATTATGGAGTTTTGGGTGTATTTATAGCAGCTTTTATAGGAGTTTTACTCTATATGAATTGTACTGCTATGATACCTGTAGCACTAGCTTTAACTACTAGCGGAATTCCACTTGGTATAATGATGAGTTTTTTAATAGCAGGAGCAGGGTGTTCTTTGCCTGAGCTTATTTTACTTAAAAGAATTTTTAAAACAAGCTTTTTGATTTTATTTGCAGGTATGATTGTTGCTATTGCGATTAGTTTTGGTCTTTTAATATTTTTCATATAAGGATTTTTATGCAAGAATTTTTAAAAATTACAAGTGCGATTAATGATGAAAGTAGGATTTTGATCCTAGCTTTTTTACAAAAATACGGAAAACTTTGTGTGTGCGATTTGCAAAGTTCTTTAAATATGAGTCAATCAAGACTTTCAAGACATTTAAAAATTTTAAAAGAAGCTAATTTTTTAGAAGTAGACAGACAAGGTGTTTGGGCATATTATGGAGTAAAAGAAAATTTAAATAATTTTTGCAATGATATACTAAAAAACATCAATGAGCTTTCTATAAAGCTTCCTGAGCTAAAAAGAATTTCTTGTGAATGTAAAGCTTAAGTGCTAATATACAAAGCTAGTTCATCGCTTAAAAGGTAGTTGGTGTTATAAAAAATTCCATTTTTGTAAACTAATTTTCCTTTTTTGCTAAGAAACATTGCCTTTTCTTTTTCTAAAGGTTTTAGCTTTGTTTCATCCACTCCTATAATGCTTCTAAGTCCTAGAAAAATATGCTCTAAACACAAATCTTTTGAATTTAAATTTTCAACCTCCCTAAAACAAGGATCATTGATATAATCTTTTAAATTTTTCTTAGTATAAAATCTTTGATTTTTTAAAAATCCTACTGCACTTAAACCACAGCCTATATAGTCTTTTCCTTGCCAGTAGGCAAGGTTATGTTTGCAAATTTGTCCAAAATTACTAATTTCATATTGTTTATAACCAAGATTTTCAATTGCTTTAATAAAATGTTTTGCAAGGCGTGGAGCGTTTTTTTTATAATGAAATTTTTTAGCAAATATTGTCTTTTCTTCTATAGTTAGATTATAAGCACTTACATGATTAATATCAAGCAGGGCAAGTTTGGAAATTTCATAATCAAGCATTTTTTTATCATCAAGTTTTGTATCATAAATTAAGTCTAGATTGATATTATTAAATCCTGCTTTTTTTGCATTTTCTATGCTGGTAAAAATGCTTTTTTGATCATGAATACGCCCAAGAAATTGTAGTTTTTTTTCATGAAAACTTTGTACCCCAAAAGAAATACGATTAAATCCTAAATTTTTTATTTCTTTAAGCCATGAAAAATTACTCGAGTTGGGGTTTGCTTCTATGCTGATTTCACTATCTTTTTGTAAATAACTTTGTATAAAAATAAATATTTTTTCATAAAAACTAATTTCCATCAAACTAGGCGTGCCACCACCTATAAAAACGGTCTTTATGGAATTTTTATCAAGCTTGAAAAAATCTAATTGATATTTTATATCTTGCATTAAAGCATTTAAATAATCTTTTTCAAAGTTCTTTTTTTTAAGTGAAGTAAAAGAACAATAAAAACACTTGCTTTCACAAAATGGTATATGTATGTATAAATGCATAAAACTTCTTTAAAATGTGATTATAAATTCGTATTTTTTTGTTAGAATTATATTATTAAAAAGTCAAGGATAAGAAAATCATGGAAAAAGAAAAAAAATATAGGCCAAATGTAGCCGCTATAGTGCTATCATCAGCTTATCCTTTTGAATGTAAAATTTTACTTGCTAAACGCAATGATATGGAAGATATATGGCAGTTTCCTCAAGGTGGAGTAGATGAGGGAGAAGATGTTAAAAGTGCATTATTTAGAGAGTTAAAAGAAGAAATAGGCACAGATGAGGTTGAAATTTTAGCTGAACATCCTGAGTGGATTAGTTATGATTTTCCAGCTAAGGTTGCGCAAAAAATGTATCCTTATGATGGACAAAGTCAAAAATATTTTTTAGTCAGATTAAAAAATAAAGCTATTATTAATCTAAATACTAAAAATCCTGAATTTGATGCATATAAATTTGCTTCATTAGAAGATGTTTATGATATGATTAACCATTTTAAAAAACCTATATATATCAAGGTTTTGAAATATTTTAAAGAAAGGGGGTATATTTAATGCTGATCGTACAAAAATATGGGGGAACAAGTGTAGGAACGCTTGAGCGTATTGATGAAGTTGCTAAAAGAGTAGCAAAAAGTAAAAAAACTTGCGATAAGTTAGTTGTTGTAGTTTCTGCGATGAGCGGGGTTACTAATGAGCTTATTGATTTTGCTCACCATTTTAGCAAAAATCCTTCAGGTCGCGAGATGGATATGCTTTTAAGTAGCGGTGAGCGCGTAACTTCATCTTTGCTTGCTATTGCATTAAATGAAATGGGTTTAAAAGCCACTGCATTTTCCGGACGCAATGCAGGGATCGTTACAGATGATGTTTATACTAAAGCAAGAATAGAACACATTGATACTACAAATATCAACAAAGCTTTAGATGAAGGATATATTGTAGTAGTTGCTGGTTTTCAGGGTATTGACAAAATGGGTAATGTTACTACTTTGGGTCGTGGTGGAAGTGACTTAAGTGCAGTAGCGCTAGCTGGGGCTTTAAATGCTGATTTGTGTGAAATTTATACTGATGTAGATGGAGTATATACTACTGATCCTAGAATTGAACCAAAGGCTAAAAAGCTGGATAAAATTTCTTATGAAGAAATGCTAGAACTTGCAAGTTTAGGAGCTAAAGTTTTGCAAAATCGCTCTGTAGAGCTTGCTAAAAAATTAAATGTAAAATTAGTTACTAGAAGTAGCTTTAATGAAAATGAAGGGACGATTATTACTAAGGAGGAAAATATGGAACAAGCTTTGGTTAGTGGTATAGCACTAGATAAAAACCAAGCAAGGGTTACTTTAAGAAATATCGATGATAAACCAGGAATTGCTGCTGAAATTTTTGGAACTTTGGCAAATGAAAATATCAATGTGGATATGATTATCCAAAATGTAGGTGTAGATGGAGCTACAAATTTAGGTTTTACTGTGCCTGAAAATGAGCTTGATTTGGCAACTAATGCTATGAAAAAAGTTTTAGGTGCTAATGCTAATATAGAAACAGATAGTGCTGTGGTAAAAGTTTCAGTTGTGGGCGTGGGTATGAAATCACATTCTGGAGTAGCTTCAGCAGCTTTTAAAGCATTAGCAAATGAAAATATCAATATACAAATGATTTCTACAAGTGAAATTAAAATTTCAGTTATCGTACATGAAAAATACGGCGAATTAGCTGTAAGAGTATTGCATGAAATTTATAAACTAGATGTATAAATGAGTAATAGTTTTTTAAAATTTACCCTAGAACAAATCCGAGAAAATGGCACTTATATAAGTTGGTTAGAAGAAAGGCGTCTTGAATGGTCGCCTTTGATCGCTTCTAAGTTAGCTTTACTTTTGCAAGGTTATACTTTTATTGTGATTACCGATGAGCAAAGAACATGGTTTGAAGAGTATTTTTTAAGCCAAATTAACGCTAGCACTACAAGACCCTTAGTACCTTTTGTGTCTTTAAAAGGAATTTATAATAAAGCTTGTAATACCCAAGAAGATATAGATTTGCTAAATGATCTTTTAAGTATTTCTTTTCCTAATGGTTATGCCTTTTTTTATATAGGAACTAATACAGGTTTTAAATTTAAAATTGCTAATTCTAAAGCAGAAAGTATGCTTTGGCTTTTTGATGAGCAATTGCAAAATAGCTTTTATCTTTCCTCGCGCGATAAGGAATTAGACTATAAACTTATTTCTTTATACAAAGTATTTGAGCAAAGCTTAGAGGCTGTGCTTTTTTCTAAGGTAGAAATTTGAATCTAAGAAATAAAATCATTATCCATAATGATTTTGAACTAATGCAAGAAAAACTCACAGAAGAATATGGAACAAAAAATCTTAGATTTTTCATACCTAAAAACCCTGACTTAGAATTAAGATTAAATGATTTAACTTATGATAAAAACGGCCAAGCAACGGCAAGGGCTATTATGAAAGAAAGCTATATGGCTGAAGCACAGGCTAAAATTATTGTTATACTAGCTAAGTCTTTTCGCGAAGAAGCGCAAAATTTTTTACTAAAAGTTTTTGAAGAGCCACCAAAAAATGTATATTTTATCATCGTAGCTCCTTCAAAAAATGTTTTTTTACCTACTATACTTTCAAGATTTATCATAGAAAAGCATAAAATTCAAAAAGAAAAAATGTCTTTAAATTTAGATCTTAAAAAAATAGATCTTGCTCAAATTGCTTCATTATTAAAACAATATGAAAATATAGACAAACATGAGTGTTTAGAGTTAATTAGTGCTTTAAGCCATGAATGTTTTAAACAAGATATAAAATTAAACGATGAAGAAATTGAATTTTTTTATAAGGCTTATGAATTAGCTAAATTAAATGCAAAGCCAACTATTTTACTAAGCACCATAGCTTTAATTTTACACGAGAGAAAAAATGAAAATCATTAAAATCAATCCCAACACAGACTTTGAACAAATTTCTAAATATATAAAGCCGCACAAAGCAGGTGAGAAAATTATGAGTGAAAAAACTCAAATTCATTTTTTTCTTATCAAAGAACTAAGAGCACCTGCTGCAAATATACTCAAACAAGATGCGCTAAGAGTTGGAGCTGAGCTTGTAACACATAAAGAAGTTATACTAGGTAAAGAACATACTAATGCTTTGCTTATGGTAACGCAAGATCAAGCCAAAAAGCTTATAGAAAAAGAAAAATTACAAGATTTTAAGCTTAAAAATTTAGCACTATTTTTAAAGTCTAATTTTAACAAACCAAAATATGCAAAAATTATGGGTGTGGTTAATATCAATGAAGATAGTTTTAATGCTCAAAGTAGGGTTAAAGAAAATGAAGTTTTAGAAAAAATCGAACTTGTGATTTCTCAAGGGGCTAATTATATAGATATAGGTGCAGTTTCTTCAAGACCTGGTAGTATATATTGTGGGAAAGAAGAAGAGTTTAAACGCTTAAAAAATACCCTAGATTTAATTTATAAAGAAAAACTTTATGAAAAATGTATTTTTAGTTTAGATAGTTTTGATGAGTATTGTTTAGAATATGCTTTAAATAAAGGCTTTAAACTTATTAATGATATCACCGGTTTTAAAAATGAAAATTTAGCTAAACTAGCTTTAAAATACAAAGCTACTTATACACTCATGCATATACAAAATACCCCACAAAATATGCAAGATAATCCACATTATGAAGATGTATTAGTTGAGCTTGATGATTTTTTTACGCAAAAGTTAGAAAGACTAAGTGAGCTTGGTTTGGAAGATGTGATTTTAGATGTTGGCATTGGTTTTGGTAAAAGTCCTTGGCATAATATGATTTTAATTAAACATTTAGAGCATTTTTTACGCTTTGAAAAAGAACTTTTAATCGGAGCCAGTAGGAAAAGTATGATAAATGCTTATTTTAATTCAAGTGTTGAGCAAAGACTAGCAGGTACGCTTTATTTGCATTTAGAGGCTTTTAAAAATGGTGCAAGTATTATAAGAGTGCATGATGTGTATGAACATAAGCAAATGTTTGAACTTGCAAAAGCTATGGATGAACTTTCTTTGGAGTAATGATGACTTCTCAAGAGTATTTAGAAAAGGTAAAATTAGCAAAAGAATGGATGAGGGCTTATTATGAAGATGATGAGCCTTTAGCAAGCGATGAAGAATACGATAAACTTATAAGAGAGTTAAAAGCATTTGAAATGCTTCATCAGGAAAAGATTTCTAAAGACTCTCCTACGCAAAATATCGCCCCGACTATACAAAGTG
This sequence comes from Campylobacter sp. W0066.2, assembly GCF_024723515.1. NCBI lineage: Bacteria > Pseudomonadati > Campylobacterota > Epsilonproteobacteria > Campylobacterales > Campylobacteraceae > Campylobacter > Campylobacter sp. W0066.2. The sequence continues at coordinate 154,168 of NZ_JANQCV010000001.1, forward strand.
AATTTCACAAACTTGCACACAGTGCAAAAATGTGGTCTATGGAAGATGTCTTTGATGAAGCTGAGCTTAGAGCTTGGGCAAAAAGAGCTAAATGTGAGTTTGATTTTTTCATAGAGCCTAAGTTTGATGGGGCAAGTTTAAATCTTACTTATGAAGATGGTATTTTAATCAGTGGTGCTACAAGAGGCGATGGAGAAGTGGGCGAGGATATTACTTTAAATGTAAAAGAAATATCAAACATACCTCAAAAAATTCCTTATAAAGACAAGATAGAAATTCGTGGTGAGGTGGTGATTTTAAAAGAAGATTTTGAAAAAATCAATGAAAAAAGAGCTAAAGATGGTTTAAGCTTATTTGCAAACCCACGCAACGCAGCAAGTGGTTCGCTAAGACAGCTTGATACAAGCATTACAAAAGAAAGAAATTTAAAATTTTATCCTTGGGGGGTGGGGGAGAATTCTTTAGAATTTAGTAAGCACTCTGAAGTGATGGAGTTTGTAAGAAGTCTTGGTTTTTTAAAAGATGATTTTGTTTTTTGTGTGAAAACTTTAGATGAGGTTTTGGAAAAATATCATGAGCTTTTAGAAAAAAGAGATCAAAAGCCTATGATGATGGATGGTATGGTTGTAAGAGTTGATGATTTAGCTTATTGTAAGCTTTTGGGTTATACTGTGAAATTTCCAAAATTTATGGCCGCGTTTAAATTTCCTGCTTTGGAAAAAACCACAACCTTGCTTGGGGTTAATTTGCAAGTTGGAAGAAGCGGAGTGATTACCCCTGTGGCAGTGCTAGAACCTGTAAATTTAGATGGGGTTGTAGTAAAGTCTGCAACCTTGCATAATTTTGATGAGATAGCTAGACTTGGAGTGATGATAGGCGATAGCGTAAGTGTGATAAGAAGTGGCGATGTGATACCTAAAATCACTAAAGTTTTTACCCAAAGGCGTGATGGTTTAGAAAGTAAAATCACTAAGCCAACTCTTTGTCCTGAGTGTTTAAGTGAGCTTTTAGATGAGGGTGCTTTTTTAAAATGCCAAAACCTAGACTGTAAAGCAAGGCTTGTAAATTCCATTATACATTTTGTATCTAAAAAGTGTTTAAATATAGACGGCCTTGGAGAAAATATCGTTGAGCTTTTATTTAAAGAAGGAAAAATTACTAACATAGAAAGCATATTTTTCTTAAAATATAGTGATTTTGAAGGCTTAGAAGGCTTTAAAGAGAAAAAAATCAACAATCTTTTAAGTGCTATTGAAAATGCAAAAAAATGCCCTTTATCAAGGTTTATCACTGCTTTGGGTATAGAGCATATCGGAGAAGTAGCAGCTAAAAAACTAGCTCAATCTTTTGGCTTTGAATGGTTTATGCAAAGCTATGAAGCTTATGCAAATTTAGAAGGCTTTGGCGCGCAAATGGCTAAAAGCTTAGAAGAATTTATCCATGTCAATGCAAATCGTATTAAGCATTTTTATGAAATTTTGCATTTAGAAGATGAGAAAAAAGAGCTTATTATAAATGAAAATATTTCTAATAAAACCTTTGTTATCACAGGCACTTTAAGCAAATCACGCGATCATTTTAAAGAGTTAATCGAAAGCTTTGGAGCAAAGGTAAGCTCAAGTGTGTCTAAAAAAACGGAATTTGTATTATATGGAAGTGAAGCAGGCTCAAAGCTTGAAAAGGCTCAAAGCTTAGGAGTTAGATGTATTAATGAAGTCGAGTTTAATGCTCTTTTAGGCGGTGATGATGAGGTTTGATGTTTTTGTAAGCACAAAATTAAACATTTCTCGCAATAAAGCTTGTGAGCTTATAGAAAACAAGCAAATTTTACTCAATGACGAGTTTAAAAAAACCTCTTTTAAAATCACATCTTTAAATCCTTTAGAAGATGAGAGTTTAAAACTCACGCTTTTAGAAGAGCTTTTTGTAAGTAGAGCTGCTTTTAAGCTTAAGCATTTTTTACAAGAGTATACATTTACTATAAAAGATAAAATTTGTTTAGATATAGGCTCATCGACCGGAGGTTTTGTGCAAATTTTACATCAAAACAAGGCTAAACACATCACAGCTTTAGATGTAGGTTCTAACCAACTTCATGAAAGCTTAAGAAATTTAGAAAATATCCAAATTTGTGAAAACACCGATTTGCGTGAGTTTAAAAGTGAAATTTTATATGATGTTATCACTTGTGATGTGAGTTTTATATCTTTAACACATTTGATTTTTTATATAGATAAACTTGCTAAAGATCTTATCATCTTACTTTTTAAACCTCAATTTGAAGTAGGCAAAAACGCTAAGCGCGATAAAAATGGAGTAGTAAAAGATACTAAAGCCATTAAAACTGCCAAAGAAAGCTTTGAAAAAGCTTGTGCAAAGCTTGGCTGGATCTTACAAGCAAGTCAAGAGTCACACTTAAAAGGAAAAGAAGGTAATGTTGAGTTTTTCTACGCCTATAGAAAAAACTAAGATCACAAATTTAGCCATAGGGCGTTTTGATGGTATGCATTTGGGACATTTTGAGCTTTTTAAGCATTTGGATGAAAATGGAGCTTTGTTTATCATCACAAAAGAAGAAAAAAAAGCCCTAACACCTAAGTATTTTAGAATAAATTTGGTTGATTTTCCTTTGATTTTTTGTGATTTTGATAAAATCAAAGACTATAAAGGCGAGGATTTTTTAAAGCTTTTAAAGCAAGAATTTCCCAAACTAAAAAAAATCATCGTAGGTTATGATTTTAAATTCGGTAAAGAAAGAAAATGTAGCGCCAAAGACATACAAAGCCTTTGTGGTATAAATACCATCATTGTAGATGAGTTTAAAATTCAAAACAAAAGTGTTCATACAAGTATGATTAAAACCTTACTCAAAGAAGCCAAAGTCAAAGAAGCTAAAAATTTTCTAGGTAGGTTTTATACTATACAAGCAAATATTATCAAAGGACAAGGCATAGGTGCTAAAGAGCTTTTTGCGACTTTAAATTTATACGCAAAAGATTTCTTTTTACCCAAAGATGGCGTATATGCAACTTTGGTAAAGATTGAAAATAAAAGCTATCATAGTGTAAGCTTTATAGGCATAAGATCTACTGATAAAAATTTTGCTTTAGAAACGCATATTTTAGATGAAAATTTCACAAACACAAAAGCAAGGTTAGTGGAGTTAAGTTTTATTGATTATATAAGAGCTAATGAGAAATTTAACGATTTAGCCTTATTAAAAGCACAAATTAGCAAAGATATCAAAAAAGCAAAAGAAATTTTAGGAAAATTAAATGAAAGATGAAATTTTTAAAAAACCCTTAGAAAAACAATTTGAATTTGATAAAAGCGTAGCAAGTGTTTTTGATGATATGGTGTCAAGGTCTGTACCTTTTTATACACAAAATTTAAAACTCATAGTTGAACTTATAGATCATTTTGCCCCACAAAAAGCAAGAATTTGTGATCTTGGTTGTTCTACTGCTAGTTTATTGCTTGCACTTTATGAAAAAAGAAAAGATTTTCTTTTAAGTGGGGTTGATGAGGCTAATGCTATGTTAGAGATTGCCAAAAGCAAATGCCAAGCCTTTGGGGCTAGGGTGGAATTTCATCAAAAAAATTTAGATGATTTTGAGTTTTTTAAAAATGATATTTTTATAGCTACTTATACTTTGCAGTTTATCCGCCCACCTAAAAGACAGGAATTAGTTGATAAAATCTATCAAAACTTAAATGAAAATGGTATATTTGTGCTTAGTGAAAAAATTCTTTATGAAGATGTCAAAATAGCCAAAAAAATGATACAAATTTATGAGCAGTATAAACTAGAGCAAGGTTATAGCAAGCTAGAAATTTTAAGCAAAAGAGAAGCCTTAGAAAATATCCTCATACCTTATACTCAAAATGAAAACATAATTATGCTTAAAAAGGCAGGATTTGCTAAAGTAGAAAGTGTCTTTAAATGGGTAAATTTTGAAACCTTTATTGCTTTTAAGTAATGATTATTAGCTATATA